>JAQYWN010000156.1 GCA_029379265.1 Rhizonema sp. NSF051 | reverse complement strand
CTTCCTTGTCCTCCAAGTCTTGCCAACACCGAAAAGTAAAAAACCTACACCTGTGAGCCCCCAACCCCTCCTCGCGAGCGGGGAGGGGAGACAAAGCACAGCTTTGGCGGGATGGGGTTCTTTTATTATGGGCGATTTGACGGACATCATATCATAGGTAGTCAAATGGCAAAGGGCGGAGAGAAGAGCGATCGCTCTTCTCTCCACAATATGGCTGTCTCGTTTTAATCACATACAAAACGCCCTCTCCCAAGCGCGTGTGTGAGGGTTGGCCGTCAGGGCGGGGTGAAGGCAAGAGTGTATAGGATGTAACTGAAAACAGTTATATAAATATTGTTTCACCTTACAGGGCAACCAGTAGGAGTACTCACAGAGGTAGCGTTAGTTACAGAAGAGATGAGCGTGACTTCGCCTTTATCATTGAATACCCAGCCAGTCGCGGGTATGATTGCTACTGGTTTGGGTTTGGGTTTAGCCGCATGTGTTTTGTGTTGAGCCTGCAGTGTTGTAGTCACTGGTAAGCGAGCGTCTGTCCAAACTACGTCACTGGTAAGTGATTCATCGGGGTTGGAAGGTAAACCACCGCGTCCAGTTACAGTAAATTGACTACCACCAGATCTCTCATCAAAGGCAGCACAGTTGGCGGAAACCAGCTTCGGGGGATTTTCCGTAACTGTAGGTAGGGTAACCAAACCATGAGTGGGATCAATATCAACAGAGTTGATGCTTACCGGACCGCTTAAAGAAGGGTTTTGTTGAGAAATTGCTGTGATATCATTGGTTGGAAGTTGACTTGAGTCTAAATCGAGTGGACGCAACCTTTTAAGATCTTGCAAACTGAGTGGTGTGATGCCAAAAATACCAGTGGTGTTAATTTGGACTTTACCACCAAAGCCATTGAATGAATTGGCGGTGATATCGCTATTTTCATTTTCAATTGCAACGATGAAGCCTGACGGAGTATTAATGGTGATATTACCGCCATTACCGCTAGATTGAGCCGTTCCCGCAGTTGTAGAAATGCTGCTGTTATGACGCAAAAGTAAATAGTCTGCGGCTGTCAAGTTAATATTTCCACCATCACCAGAGTTAGTTGTCGCGGCAATAGCACCTTGATTATCTAGTTTGACAGAACGAGTATTAATGTTGATATCTCCTGCGTTTCCCTGTCCCAAACTTTGAGAAGTTAATAGAGCATGGTTAGTAATAGACAGATTTCGAGCATTAATATTAATGTCTCCAGCCTTGCCTATGCCGAAAAACCCTTGTTGTGATCCAACTTGAGTAGATATTTCGCTAATAGAACCATTAGAACCTATGCCATCAAGAGAAAGTGTACCACCAGCATTAACTGTGATATTTCCTGCATTTCCGATTCCATAAGTGTCTGTTCCTATTTGAGCGCCACTTGTTAAAGTAATATTACCAGTCGTATTAATTTTAAAATTGCCCGCATCTCCTTTGCCCAGCGTTACCGTAACTAATTGAGACTTGTCAGACAAGGAGAAATTACGCCCCTGAATGTCAATATTTCCGCCACTACCAACTGCATTTGGTCCGACAGCACTATTCAGTAAACTTTGCTGCGAAATATAAACATTTCCTCCGGCACGAATTGCTATATTGCCTGCATTTCCTCTTGAATAGTTCAAAGTTGCCACAGAGGCATTTTTGAAGATAACGTCATCTATTGTACTAATCGAGATATTGCCTGCATGGCCTACAGAACCAGGTAGAGTTATGCCACGTAAGCCTGCAGTATCAGATAACAAGAAACTACGTGCTTGGATCTCAATATCACCGCCATTACCCATCCCTGAACTTAATATGCCGCTATCAACTCCACTGGATGTTGTTTCACTACGTCCCGAAATTGAAACAGTACCCCCTGAGCGAATCGTTATCTTACCAGCATTTCCTTCACCAGAAGTACCAGTGTTTATAAAAGCACCGTTACGGATTGAAACATCATTTACTGTATTGATGAATATATTGCCAGCCGAACCTTTCCCACCAAGGTTGCTAGCAGCAACTTGAGACTCATCGGTTAAAGAAAAGGAACCAGCTTGAATATTAATATTTCCACTATTACCCACCGCTCCTTTTGCCACATTGCTAAGAATGCCACTACTTGCAAGAGAAACTAAATCAGTTGCTTGTATAGAGATGTTACCAGCATTTCCTTGTCCAGAGGTACTAGCGAACAAACTAGAATCATCTGTTAGCGACAGAGATCTGGCTTGAATATTGATATCTCCACCATGACCAACACCTTCACTTTGCACGCTGCTGAAAATCAAACCATTAGCAAGAGAAATAGCATTATTAGATGCTTGTATGGATATACTTCCTGCATTCCCCTGACCAAAAGTGCTGGAGCTTAGTCGAGCACGATTACTCAGTTCAAAAGAGCCAGATTTAATATTGATGTTGCCCCCATTACCAATTCCACCCGTCTGCACATCGCTAAAAATGCCACTAGGGAATCCATCCTTTGCTCCAGTGATCGTAACTTTACCTAAAACATCAAGAGTCACATTTCCCGCATCACCACGTCCTGCCGGAAGATTTGCATCAGCTTTATTTATAGAAGTTTGTAATTGAGCGCCTTGAGTCAGGGCAAGTGACCCGGCTTTAATATTGATGTTCCCGCCATGACCAATACCTCCACTTTCTACATTGCTGAAGATATCACTGTTAGCAAAGGAAACTGAGTTAGTTGCTTGTATGGATATACTCCCTGCATTCCCTTGCCCGAAAGTGCTGGAGCTTAGTTGAGCACCATTACTCAATTCAAAAGAGCCAGATTTAATATTGATGTTGCCCCCATTACCAATTCCACCCGTCTGCACATCGCTAAAAATGCCACTAGGGAATCCATCCTTTGCTCCAGTGATCGTAACTTTACCTAAAACATCAAGAGTCACATTTCCCGCATCACCACGTCCTGCCGGAAGATTTGCATCAGCTTTATTTATAGAAGTTTGTAATTGAGCGCCTTGAGTCAGGGCAAGTGACCCGGCTTTAATATTAATGTCGCCGCCATGACCAATACCCCCACTTTCTACATTGCTGAAGATATCACCGTTAGCAAAGGAAACTGAGTTAGATGCTTGTATAGATATACTTCCTGCATTCCCCTGACCAGAAGTACTGGAAATTAGTCGAGCATTATTACTCAGTTGAACTGAGTTAGATGCTTGTAAGGATATACTTCCTGCATTCCCCTGACCAAAAGTGCTGGAGCTTAGTCGAGCACGATTACTCAGTTCAAAAGAGCCAGATTTAATATTGATGTTGCCCCCATTACCAATTCCACCCGTCTGCACATCGCTAAAAATGCCACTAGGGAATCCATCCTTTGCTCCAGTGATCGTAACTTTACCTAAAACATCAAGAGTCACATTTCCCGCATCACCACGTCCTGCCGGAAGATTTGCATCAGCTTTATTTATAGAAGTTTGTAATTGAGCGCCTTGAGTCAGGGCAAGTGACCCGGCTTTAATATTAATGTCGCCGCCATGACCAATACCCCCACTTTCTATATTGCTGAAGATATCACCGTTACTCAGATCTTGCACCTCTCTGTAGAAACACAGGCAACATCAAAAAATTGATGATAAAGATACCTTCTTTTTATTGACTTTTCTGGAAAAATCAAGGGTAGTGGGTTTCGTACTGAGTGATTAAAATCTATCACTTTTTCCTGGTGCAAGATGTGAGGTTAGCAAAGGAAACTAAATCTGTTGCTTGTATCGATATACTCCCTGCATTCCCCTGACCAGAAGTGCCGGAACTGAGTTGACTGCCATTGTTGAGAGAGAGCGATCTGACTTTAATGTTGATATTTCCACCATTTCCCAGCCCAGGAGACAATGTACCCAACGCTCCAACTACATCAGTTCCTAGACTCGCACCATCTGTGAGAGTCAGTGAATCTGCATTGATGTTCAACCTGCCACCATTACCCACTGCACCACTGGTCACAGAGCTGTAGATAGCTGTATTGCTATCTACAAGAGAAACTGCATTAGAAGCTTGGATAAAAATATTACCTGCATCGCCTTTACCAAGAGTACTGACATTAATTAACGCATCTTTACTTAAGTTCAATGATCCCGTAGTGATGTTAACGTCACCAGTTTTTCCCGAAGACTGTTCTCGCAAAGAATTGCTAATAACACTTTGTTCAGTCAAATTTGTTGTGCCTGTGGCATTAATTTCAACATTTCCGCCTCGGCTATCTGGCGTACTCAAGCTGCTCTCAATTCCTGCTCGCAGTTTACTTTGTCCTGCTAAGTTCAGATTTCGCGCCTGAATCTTGATGTCACCACCATTTGCACCACGAACGTTGACTTCTGCCCCATTATTAAGAGATACATCAGCACGTTGCACATTATTCGGGACAATCGAAGTGAGACTATTCCCTACTATATTTAATCCTACACTTCCTGGTGCGGCTAATCCTGTAAGTTCAATGTTGCCACCATAAGCCCGGAGTCCACCGCCATCAATGTTGATATTTCCACCAACTAACAGTAAGCTTCTCCCATCAGGGACTCTTAAACCCGTGACATTTTGACCTGTAAGATCTTGCTGTGCGGGTCCTTGCGACTGATTGGTAATCACCCCTGGATTAATTTGAGTGAACAGCAATGCTGAAGGGTTGATTGTCAATAGTGGTGATGGTGTATTGGGGGTGGAAGCGCTGAAAATTCCCATGTTGCCAAATTGAATGGCGTTAGCTGTAGAACCAACAAAGGAACCACCGACATTTAACTGAGCATTAGGACCAAAAACAATTCCTGAAGGATTTAGAAAAAACAAATTGGCAGCGCCATTTGCACGAATTAACCCATCAATATTTGAGACTGATCCCCCCGTGACTCGACTAATGATATTGAGAACATCTAGTCCATTGTTAAAAGAAGCCGTACCCCCATTGGGGACAGAAAACTGTTGGAAGCTGTGGAACAAGTTGCGTCCGGCTTGCGTTCCTCCAGTAATATTAAAGATGCTTCCATTAATTATGACATTGGAATTATTTGGTAAAGTCCTATCAGGTGTAATTTGGGCATCAGCGTAACTAGCAGAAAATACGTAAGCTCCACCTATAGCTATTCTCAACAACCATTCCCAAGCAGTACCCAACCCAAACATTACCGTCTTCATCTAAATCTTTGTTACACTGGACTACTGTATGAGTAAACCATGATTCTAGTATCAGTAGTGCAGCTGCTCTGTAACAATATTCATTTCTTTGTCAAAACTTTAACTTATACCATTTTATAGAATTCTTGATACAAATGGTTTCTAATTCTTTGCACGCCTGCACTCCTGCTGCCTATTCTGAGCAATTTTAAAGTGAAACGGTATTACTCCCTTCCTGCCTGTTCGCCATAAATAAAAAGGGAAGATCTGAGCGAGAGATTAGACAAGATTAGTTAAATTCTCTGTCTTAACATACATGGCTACTGCTATATAATCAAGTTTGTAGTTGCGCTTTAGCGCTCAAGACTTTTTTGCGCTGTAGACGCGTCAGCGGCTTCTCGCAGAGTAGCGCAACTACGAGCCTTTTTTATGATACGTATTTATGAAATACAGTTCTTAGTGAGCAGGCTGAGTAAGTTCTCTTGCTTTTCTTACGTCCCGAAGTGTTATATATTCTGCAATTAACAAAGGCTGCTCGCGCTTCAATTTTGATTTGGCGATCGCGTGGCAATTTTTGGATTATTTCATTGAGATTCTTCGCCATCAACTTTTTCTCCTTCTTTTCGGAATCGCCTCAACTTATCGCCAAATCGTTTATCAGCTTTGGCGATAAGTTGTTTGTAAAATCGTTTTAGACTCACTCCCGTCTTATCAGAGTGACAAAAGAGGGTTATAGGCATTTCATCGTGATGCATATTCCCTAAAATTATCTCAATGCAGAGAACTTTGTCCAAAACGTGTCACTAACTATTCGCGTGAAGAAGTTAGCAAAAGGCTGGCAACTTCATCATCCGGCATTTGTGTTAGCGGCTCAACGATGGATGAAAGCTCCTTGTCAAGAACACCAAATCGACTTTTTAGTAAGCTTTGAATTAAATTCTTTGCTTTTTCTTGTTGTCCTTCTTGTCGTCCTTCTTGTCTTCCAATACGCTCGATGCTGCTAATATATCGCATTTGGTGCCACTGGCGATCCCCTATTCAACTCTACCGTAACCAACTTAACCTTTTCAAGAAAAGGCTTAAACAACGTCGGTCAAATTGTCTTTTATGCCGAGTTAGCAGATGGTACGAAAGGAATTTTCCTAGCCACGGAATCTGCTGACGACGGTTTATGAATTGTTAATTTTTCTCAGATCATGTCCTCCCTGATCACCCATGCGTCTAAGAATACCACCCCGCTTGCTTTGGAGAGGTATGGGGGGACTTGGCAAAACAGCGTTATCTGTGAAATCTCAGATTTCATTCAGTGAGAAGACTCCCACCGATTGGGTTAAGTCGGATTAGTTGGAAACTTAAAAAACGAACATTAACTATCATTGTTCATGTACTCCCACCGATTGGGTTAAGTCGGATTAGTTGGAAACGTTCTGATAATAAAATTGTATGCCTGTTTTTAACCAAACTCCCACCGATTGGGTTAAGTTGGATTAGTTGGAAACTTACAGAGACTTGCGATCGCGCCCCAAATGGACAAGGACTCCCACCGATTGGGTTAAGTCGGATTAGTTGGAAACTCTTAGCTTTCAACTCTCCTGAGCGAATCTTTGAAGTCTTCCTACCGATTGAGTTAAGTTGCAATACGGTTCAGTTAAGGCTATGCGGTGTTAAGGATTAGGAAAACACGAGGATGAGTTCTTGTACCAGTACCTCTGTCTTTTACTTTTTCCTTTGCGAAACTTTGATAAAGGTTTTTTCACAACTTTTGAATTGTTTCTATGAACTCGTTCAGGTAAAAGTTGGTCAAGAATCTCTATAGGTTTAACTGAACCGTATTGCTACATAGGTAGCTGTCGCATTCTTTTTTCAAACTGATACAGCACATTGCAAGTAAATGAAGTACAAAACTGAGAGCTAAAAGCCAGACTTATCAGCCCTTTTTACTCCTGACTCCTGACTCCTGACTCCTGACGGATGTATTCTGCTGTATTATTTCTTATACCACTCTTGCCGCCATTGCTTCATTTGCTGAATTTCTGCCTGTTGAGAAGTGATAATACTTTGAGCCAATTTTTTGATATCAGAGCGATTAGACTTACTTGAAGCATCTTGAGCCATTGTTACAGCCCCTTCATGATGGGGCATCATAGCATTGATAAAACGCAGATCGAAATCGGTATCGGCTGCACCTAAATCCATGCTCATCATCATGCCTTTCTTTTGGTCAGATGACATCTCCATCATATGACCCATTTGAGCATCATAAGCCATTGGCTTATCTCCGGCTTTAGGATACCAAGCTTGCCGCCACTGTTTCAATTGAGCAATTTCTTTATTTTGCTCTTTGATAATGTCATTTGCCAGCTTTTTAATCTGTGGGTGTTGAGATTTCTGTAAGGCAACTTTAGCCATATCCACAGCACCTTGATGGTGCGGAGTCATCGCATCAATAAACCGCAAATCGTAGTTAGCATCGGCTGGACCTAAATCCATTGCCATACTGTGATTCATGCCACTTTCGTGGTTCATCTGTTTATTGTCACTGGTATTGACAGCGGTTGTATTTTGGGCTTGAGTTTCGTTTTGGGAAGCCGTTGAACAAGCTGTTAGCATACCAGATGAAAGTGAGGCGATCGCCACCAAAGTAAATGTCAAAAAGCTGTTTCTCAAGTTTAGGAGTTGCATAAGTATCATTGATTTTCTGTTGAATCCAGCAAGTTAAAGGGTCACGACTTTGAGTAATTTACGCTCTTTTTTTTACATGAAAGCGTAAGGGATAGGTCAGCACTCGCAGTGCGAGCGCTACACTAATTGTAAAATTTCATAAATTTATAACGTTCTGGGGAACTTAAATTCTTGCCATCGCATCGCTAAATCTAAATCATGTATTTATAAAATTTTATGCTTACTACTCAGTTTTACATGCAGAAATGAAATCAAGATGAAATCCTTGTAACTAAAGATGTTGGCAATTGAGAGTTAGGAATGGGACAAATCTGATTTTCTTCCGGACAATACTCAAAAAACCGGGAAAAATTGTGCATGGAAATTACATTGTTTCTTAAAAATAACACGGATGAGATTACGCTTATTCTTACTTAGCGTTATCAGTATTATGCTGCTGTCAACTCCAGTAAAAGCTGCTAACCTAGAATCTTGGCATTTTGATCCCGCTCAAAATCAGCTAGATTTAACAACCGATTCTGGAGTCCAACCAAAAGCTTTTCTGATTAACAATCCAACTAGGCTTGTCATTGACTTGCCAGGAACTAATAATCTGTCTCTTAATACAACCCGTGAAAGTTTTGGCTCAGCAGTTAGAGAGATTCGGGTGGGAAAGGTTGATGACAAGACCACTAGATTGGTTGTAGAATTAGCACCCGGCTACACTCTTTCCTCAAAAAACTTAATATTTAAAGGAGATTCCTCCTCCCATTGGGTTGTGAAATTCTCATCAATTGACAGGATACCTGCTAACGAAATACCAGTGGTAAGCTCTAACACTCAGTTAGATGAACAGCAGACTCCTGTTGTAATTAGTGAGTTTTCGACCTTTGCGGGAATTGTCTCTTTAGGCAAGGAAATGTTGCAGCTCAGTTCTCAAGTGAAAACCTTGATGGCTCGCTACAGTTTTCTTTCTCCGGGAATGTTCTTCTTAGATTTGCAGACAGGCAACTATTTGGACATTTATGGGGAAAAGGTCTTTTCTGCTGCTAGCACGATTAAATTCCCCATTATAGTTGCTTTGTTTCAGGATGTAGATGCAGGTATTGTCAATCTGAATGAACCTTTAGTGTTGCGGAGTGATTTGAAAGCAGAAGCTGAAGGTTCGGGAGATTTGCAATTCAAACCTGTAGGAACCCGACTGAGTGTTTTAGAAACTGCCAATAAGATGATTACGATTAGCGATAATACCGCTACAAATATGATTATTGACCGTTTAGGTGGAAAAGCTAAGTTAAATCAGCGGTTTCGCAGTTGGGGTCTACAAAACACTGTCATTCGCCATCTCTTGGGTGACTTTAAGGGAACGAATACCACCAGTGCTAAAGATTTGGTAAGATTGTCTGTGTTAATTGCTAATAATAAGTTACTCAGTAGTACAAGCCACTCTAGAGTTTTGGATATCATGCGTCGTGTAGAAAACAAAAAGTTGCTACAAGCAGGTCTTGGTAAAGATGCGGTATTTGCTCACAAAACAGGAACTCTTGGAGTTATTCTTGGCGATGCAGGTATTATTGAGTTGCCAGCAGGTAGACGTTACTTAGCAGGGATTTTCGTCAGAAGACCTTTTGATGATTTAAGAGCAAGGGATTTTATTAATCAAGTGTCTAGACTGGTTTATACATACCTAGATCAACCCAAGGTTTCCAATCTACCTTAATAATACTTGACGTTAAGTCATTTCGATTCTGGAGTCATAGATTGAATATACAGTATAGATCCGGAAGACTGAGGATTCTCGATTTTAAATTTTAGATTTAGTGTGTTGCCGCAGCAACCCTATTGACTATAAACAACAGTAAATTGATAAAGTTGCCGTTGTCTTTCGCTAGGATATATGGTAATGTCGTCATACAAGGGTTATTTCTCAGCATTCTTAGAGGAGTTTTCGAGCAAACTAAACTTCTCTAATTTTTACTATTTTATTGCATTTTCTTTAGTCTCTACTACTATATAGGTTTTTACTATTCAGAAAGCTTACTAGTCACGTCTCTTTAATTACCGCGCCAACGAGATCAGGTTATCTCAACAAACATGGTTACGGCAATACCGAGATTCTTGGATGGAGAGCAAAAGCGATCACGGCTTTGCTTGACTTTTTAACCATAGAAAGATGTATGCCAATCAATTTCATAGCATCAGACTAAATATATTATCTTTCTTGACTTCGTTAGCTTAAGAGCGGTTTTATCATCAGTAGTCGCTTTGATATTAATGTACTAATCAATACAAGACTTCTACGTGAGAGCGAAAGGCGATCACTGCCTGCTTACCCTGATAGTCTTTGATAGATTGAAGAATATCATTAGATACTTCTAGCGACAAAATTGTTTTGACTTCGATATTGGTATTGTAACCCGCCATGTCTCCCGTACGTCTCCCGTGGCTACCCTCACCTTGCACTTGAGTAATGGTGTAATCGATTACATTGTGGCTTTTCAATAGCTTGATAATAGCGTCTTTCAGCACTGTTTCACCAATGATGGTCAGGAGGACGGCAGGTTTGACTAAATCGGTTTCGAGCGACATGGGTTCCATAGAACAGGTTTTATGTTGGGGTTGTTAGTTGATGATTTCTTTAATCTTCACATGATTTGGTTTTTTTTGTGCAAACTGCGATCGCTGTCCGTATTACAGTTTTTTTGCAACAGTAACTCCAAAAATCAACAAAAAAGTACATCACACAAAAAGTCGAATTTTGACAACAAAAAAGCTTCAAAGTCTTTATCAGAGACATTTTTAGCGCAAAAGTAGTTTTAGCAGAGTGTGATATAAACACAAAAGTTACGTTGCACCCTATAGGTTTTTTGCCGACCAATCATTATGTTGAATGGTTGAGGGAAGTTTCTGTTACCCACCCTACCGTCAAAAGTTTTCCTCTATCAATTCGCTACGAACTTATGCAAAGCTGTACTAAGTAAACTTAATTATTTACTCAACTGCAAAATCCGCTACTGGTTCCCCATGTATCGAAGACTTTTCATGATAGTGGCGGCTCGACAAGCATAAAAGTAAAAATTAAACCAATAGATTAGATATAATCAACAATACGGGTACTTGTTGTTTCTAAAGCTTCGGTTACTTTACAGCGTGCTCTCAAAGGAGAGGGGATCATCACTAAGTCAAAGAATTCTGGTGTTGATTAACCAAAAAGTAAGGGTTTTGAAGTCAGCGCTCGATTAAGAGAAAATAAAATGTAATATATAAAGGAGCGTACTCGTGAGTAAAAACCTGTCTCAAGGCCCAGATCGGGAAATTCTCCGTCAGTTGTCTAAAGAAGAACTGGTGGACCTTACCATTGAGCAGGCGATCGTTATCTTAGAGCTAATGAAAACCAGCACCTACCCTGAGCCAGAAAACCAACCGTCAGAAGTTGATGCAGCACGCCCCAACATTAAAACTCTTCTGCCTACTGCCCCACTACCAGAGCATATCAGTCAAAACATTGAGACAATCATAAATTTGCATACTCGTAACGAAAAAAATGTCCCCAGACATCGACGAGTTGTAGAAGCCGTAACCGCTTTTTTCAGTCGTCCGCTCTTCCTGTACAGTGTTCTACTCGTAGTTGGTCTTTGGCTGATCGTTAATTCCTTTCCCCATCACTTCAAAGTCCTACAGTTTGACCCGCCACCGTTTACTTGGATGGACTTTTTGCTCGGCTTCGCCTCTTTGCTGATGACAATTGGGGTCCTGATTACACAGAATCGGCAAGAAAAAATGGCAGAGGAACGGGCACAACTGAGCCTGCAATTACACCTACTATCAGAGCAAAAAATTGCCAAGCTTATTGCCTTAATGGAGGAACTGCGTAGAGATCTTCCTAATGTGAAAAATCGCTACGATCCCGAGGCTGAAAGCATGCAGCAAGCTGCCGATCCGTGCGCGGTGATCAAGGCGTTGGAAGAAACACTCGAACAAGAGCTGGCTCAACTCCAGAATCCTGAGACATCTGATTAACGGAAAACAAACATCAAGGCAAGGATCTTAAAACAGGGTAAGCGTATCTAAAATAGTCTTGACAAAAACCTTGGTTTGTGGATGAACAAATAACCAGAGTTTCTCGTTTGGTTTGTTTCGCAAGGCTCAAAGCGATGCCACAGGCTTGCCGCAAAGCTTCCACGCCTAAAATATTATTAATAATGCCTACTGATCGAAAAATGAATTTTCTTCTAGAAATCATGTTCGACAAATATTGCTATGATAATTGAATTTTTAGGTGTTTAGAGATGTCAATACAGATT
>JAQYWN010000155.1 GCA_029379265.1 Rhizonema sp. NSF051 | reverse complement strand
TCTTGGGAACAATGCCTAATTTACATGACTTTTAGCCTTAACTGAACCGTATTGCTCTATAAACCACACCATTGGTAAGGGCGAACAGCCGTGACGCTCGTTAGCGTAGCGTCTCCCCTTGGGAGAAGACTCGCTAACGCTACGCTAACGCCCCTACGACTGTGGTCTAATTACCTGAAAATTGCTGTAAGATAATTTACCTACCTTCAACCTATTTTCTCAAATCAGAGGTTTGCCTTTTTCCTACCTCTACAACTGAGATAGCAACTTGTCATAATCTGCGTGAGTACCAATCTAAAACCATACAATGGAGTCTTCATCACGTTGACCGACTGCCCGATAATTCTTGCCAACACGAGCAGAGTAAATAGGCAACTCTTGATGCACTTGTTTAAAACGGAGACTCGAATGCCAGATATCTTGTTTGAACTGACGATAAACCTCGCGAGCCTGCTCTTGGGCTGATGAAGGTAAATCAGCAAAAACTTAGCGAAACTTGACTGTTGTGCGTGATTTCACAGACTTTCTGGAGCAAGTGGTTGTGTTTTGCCTGCTTGATATTCAGCCATTGCTTCTGCTGCAAGGAAAGCGAGTGCATCCTGAGATTTCTCAAAAGTTCTATCCCAAAGAACTTCGTCCTCAAGTTCTTCAAAAATCAGTGTTGCGATCGCATCCTGTTCACTGGCAGGCAAAGTTTTTAGTTTTGCGATCGCTTGTTCAAGTAACTTGCTCATTAATACCATTACTTAAAAGATATACTTCTAATTACTCTATACTAAACTATCACATGCATAGACAAAGCAGTGGCTTGTCTGTGGCATTGCCTGTTCTTATAGCGTGATATTGACTGAGTTATTAATCAGATCCAACGTAGTGTTAAGAACTTGTCACTTTACGTGAACAAAAGTGTTAACCAATTAGTAAATCTGACTGCAATATCTGTGTGAGGACGAAGAGCTTGCTTGGTAATTGCTTGTCCTAGAGGACGACCGGGTTCATCTTGCCAAGCAAGGTATGTGTGAATAACAGCTTTACTAAAATCTATTGTTTTGAAAGTTGTCGCTTCCTTTGCTTGCGCTTCTTCAACACATTCTTTCGCAAATGCTAGAGATGACGGTTCTGCTAATTCAGCACAGAAGTCTTCCAATTTACCGGAATCTTGATTATTTGGCATTAGCCAAAATCCAAGTCTTGGTTCGTCTGCAACACTTTCAATTATTGTTCCATCAATATCAGGAGTCTTAGGAAATTCATAGCTGTAGTGACTTAACTTACCTTTGATGCTTTCCCATCTGCCTTCTAGAGAAGGACTATCAGCATCAAGTATAACTCCTATGACTTGAGGATGATTGGGACGGACAATTAAAGCATTTAGACGTTTGAGAACGTTTTTATCTCCATTACATTCATATAACCCAAAAGTTTCTGGAACTTGGTGAGCAGCACATAAAGCCATGACAACATGACAATCATCTATTCCCTCAACAAGCAATACTTTATTCGTATCCTGCCTACAGATATTGCTCATACCACTCAGCGCACTTCAACATTCATATCAATAGCATCTGTAAGCGTCTCAGATGTATATTCTGTGACCTTGACATTCTCTTTGGCTTCAAGTCTCAAGAAAGCACCAAGAGAAGGATAATTATTCCATGCACTGTCAAAACCCTCTACACAATCGCGGCTATGGGTCGTTGCAAAAACTTGAACATTAAGTCTTTCTGATAAACGAAAAATAATATCCCAAACTTTAGGTTGTATGCTCCAGTGCAATCCATTTTCAAATTCATCAATGAGCAAAATTCCATTGCGAGCATTTACGAGGGCAACAATTATATGGAATAAACGAGTCATCCCATCTCCCATACTTTTAAGAGGTAACGGCTCTTCTATCCCTTCCATCTTTACTAATGGAATACGATTATCACGCCCACGCCCGTTATTAACGTCTTCTACGAAAGCAACTCCAGACACTCTATCATCAATAAGTGCAAGTGCAGAAATCACTTCAGATTCCAAATTAGTTAAACTTGTTAGATCCCAAAGGGCAGCTACTTTCCGATTAAGCATATTATCTGTAGAGACAACTTGCAATTTATATTTAAATTCAGAATCTTTCCTGTCAAAAAAGACTCTTGAGGTACGTCTGATATCTCTAATATCCCTATCTAAACTAAAAAGCCTTCTCGTTTTTTTATTTTCTTCCAATACAAGAAAAAATTCAATATTTGATAGGTTTTCATCCAACTCATCAGAGATACGGATTCGTTTCGTTGTTCCTTCATCATCATATTTACTCTGATATGCAGCAACTCCAATGTGAAGCTTTGTACTTGAGGAAATTTCCCCAATAGTAATACCCTCTTCTCCTATTTGAGGTAATCTATGACCAAAGAAAAGGTGACGTATAGAATTCCCAAGAAAATTTTTGAGATGCGGTTGCGCCTCACTAAACCAAGTCTCTTGCCTAAACTCCACAAGATCGAGAAGAATTGTAGGTGAGGCATTACTGGCATAAAGTTCTACAGCTTCCAAAAATGTACTTTTGCCTGCATTATTCTCGCCAACAACTAGATTGACGTGACTTAGTCTTCCAACTTCAAGGTGTCGAAAGAGTCTGAAGTTACGTATCTGAAAGGACTTCAGCATATAAACTTCCTATATTTCCGTACTACTAGCATACAAAATGCTGGATTAGATAGACTATCACTCGCGATGACTACTCTGTATCATGTGGTCAATAACAGATGTTATTCTTTAAGCTGTTACTGACTGACAAAGAGAGCAGTCTTAACAGCAAAACTGTCGTCAGTAGCGGTTTCAACTGCGAAAAGATCGCGCATCCATCGGAATAAAATCACAATGATTAATTTTCTACTTCTGGCTCACCGATTTTCTGCTGTGACGCATGACGAATGTGCAGAATTCTCACTATAGGAAGGGGCTGATCATCAAGAACAGTAAATAGAATCCGATAAGTTTGTTTCCCTTGCCCGTAAAGAAGTTGACGAATGTCTTGGCTAAAAAAGGCATCTTCACGAGCGATCGCACAACGTCGAGGCATTTCTTGGAGAGAAACGATCGCGTTAATCAACCCTTGATACCAAATTTGAGCGCGTTCGGCTGTGGTAAACTCAGACAAATTTAAGAATGCTGCGTCCGCTTCAGCTTTCGCAACGCTAGAAAAATCAATCCGGTACGTCATGCTTCAAGAGACAATTTATACTTTTGATTTTGCTCGGCAACAAAGTCCTCTAAACTCGAAAATTGCCCTTGCTCAAAATCATCAAGCCCACGTTGGATTCCCTTTAAAGCCTCAAAAAAATCATGATCGTCCAAACTCAGCCCCAAAGCCAGAACCAAGAGTGCCATTTGCGAAATATCTTGTCCTGTACTTTCAGCACGCTGTTGCAACAGCGCCTCAATTTTTGGTGGCAGATCGAGTGTAATGGACATTGTTGATTTTCCCAAGTGCAATACTGGTTTCATTATAACGATCGCATCTTCCTGTTCTGTGACCGCACAACGCATATTTCCAACAGTGGCAACCACTGTTATTTTTTAAGCTGTTACTGAGTGACAAACAGAACAGTCTTAACAGCAAAACTTTCGTCAGTGTCGGTTTGAACTGCTAAACAATAGCGATCACCCCTACTCCTGACTCGGAACACAAGCATTGACTAAAGGTAACAGTGAACCAAGTTGTTCTTGCCCATTCACAGCTAAATCACTATGACATAAGTAAACTTGCTCAGAGACACGGGACAGCAAATCTGCTAAAATCCTTTGGAGTCTTTGTTCTTCTGCCAATTTTTCATCTTCTGCTGTCCAAGGTTGTCCAAGCCTTTCTTGAAGAAAAAGCGATGCCCCAAACAAAGTCGCTGCACCACCTTTTGCCCACAAAGGTGAACCTGCATCCAGCCAGAAATGCCAGCGATGAAATTGCCGACTTGAGCGATATTGGAAAATTGTTGCTAAAGTTACAGCTTTTGAAACAGCGCCAATGGAGCGAACAGGATAGGCATTGGCGGTAATTGTCCCACGCCGCAGTAGTTGTATAAATTCAGCAATGGTGTTTTGAGGTGAACAGGAGGTGAGATTTTCTGATAAATTCACCACGTCTCTGTTTTCCTGAGATATGTCAGCCTCTACAAGAGTTTCCCACTGATTATAAGCTGAATGAGTCTGTCGCAGCCTGGTATCAATTTCCCAGTAATGTTGTGCTGTTTCCAGTAATTCCCGCAGTGCTGACAGTTGGTTGTAGGGGAGATTGCTCCCATTCCATAAAAAGCGCTGAATGGCTCGATCTAAAAGGGTGATCGGACTGGGAATAAGACGCATCTCTTGTTGCGATCGCTGTTTGTCTATCCACTGCAATATCTCTGCATAAGCCGTTGTTGCGCCGTAACCAAGTCGATCCCAACGATCAAACGCCGTCACGGGTAACAAATTAGGTCGTTCGGGATGTGGCACAAAGCAGTAATCTGCTATCAACCCAGCACGTATTGGATCAATTGTGGAGTAAGAGGGGACACGGGGACGTGGGGACGCTTCAAGAGATGCCTCTTCTTCCTCTTCCACCTCGAATACGGCGTACCCCCGACTCAAAACAACCAGCATCTCCGCTACAGCATCGCGATCTACCAAGCGTCCCAAACCGGGATAGATGAGTGCCATCATGGTGAGTAATCCTCGGATAACGGGGGAACTAATCAACGGACGTTGATCGTTGAGGGACTCTACCCGAATATTTTGCTTGGAGAGGATTTCCATGATTGTGTAGCGGGCGATCGCATCTAAACCGGGTGCGATGATCGCGACTTCATTTGGCTGCACTTGCCCTTGCTTGATGGCATGAGCAATCACCTCTGCTGTTTTCCGTAATAGTTGAGCACGGGAAATTGTTTGAATTGACTGGACTGACTGTGGTAAGCTAGATAGTGATGGTTGTGCAATTAATTCCAGCATTGGTGCTGTGATCGTTTCTGCTAGGCAACGACCACTCGGCTGAGTCAAGGTTTCCACGCGACATTGTAACCGTAATCTTGACATATAATCAGGATCGCCTCCCAGTCCTAGACGCACTGTGCTATCTGGATTGTAGCTAAAGGCTCCAACTGCACCACCTTGTAGAAGTGACTCCAATAAATGACGAGCTACAGCCGGGTAATCCTGCACGTCATCCGCCAGCACCGCCTGATAGCGTTTTGCCAGTTGCTGCTGGTAATTTGGGTTGGATAACAAATGCTGGCTGTAAAGTTCAGTCACGATTCCGTAAGTCAGCAATCCCCTTTCCAAACACCAGTTACGCCAATCCAAAAGTAAAGATGCCAGAAACTCCGGTTTGAGTTCTCCCAATCCTAGAGAGCTGCCCTCTTCCCCTAAACCTCTTTCTAAAATACTAGCGATATCTTCACTTATAGTACCACTGTAAGCCGCTAATTGTAGTAAATCTAGAATGCGGCGCACCAAGCGGTACTCACTCACAGTCGTTGCCTGCGGTGAACGGATACCGCCATTAGAACTTTCCTCCGCAAATTCCCCTGACTTCTGGGCGTTCGTTACCAAAATTTCTTCTTCCAACTGAGAACGCCATAGCTTGGTTGCCAATTCCTGTTCTGTTTCTGGGCGCAGTCGTACTGGAAATTGCGCCTTCAACTTCAACGACTGTATCAGCAGAGGCCAGAATAAAATGACTTCATCTTGGAAAAAACCCAAAGGAGTTTTACCGCGTATAGGATATTGTCCTTGTGTGACAGTCACAATTCTGTTTGCTAACTCCCGGCGATTGTCATCATTGGCGGCTAAAACTAAAACGGCCGGGGAAGTTTGATGGAGATACAATTGTTTTAAAATAGTTTCCCGATTATTTCGTCCTCGGTTTTGAGTATGTAATAATTCTCTAGGAGAAACTTCACTGTTAACCCAATTACAAAACTGTTGCACTAAGCGCTCAGTCTTGCCACTGCGGCTGGGACCATTTATCCATAAGGAATCAGACATCACAAACTTTCTCCTTGTATATTTGTTAGGATATCTAACACGTTAAAGCAAGCCTGAAAGCTATTAAACAATGTTGAACGATTGCTAAAATGATAAAATCTATTTACAGTCAGAAAATATACCCTTTCTTACTGAGAGCCTACGTGTGGTATTTACGGACACCAGAGCGTTCTTTGAATGAGGCTTATAAAACAGCCTTGCAGATTCAATCAGTAGAAAACGAGCATTTCAACGGGAAGAAAATAAGTCGCTACACAGGCAGGTATAGCGGCAGTGTCATGGATTATTTTGAGTCTGATTTAAAAAAACAATTAAAAAATATCAGGATGAGGCTGACTGAGTTTAAAGCCTGCCGTTTTTTCCTGAACGAATCAAATCAAAAAGAAGCTTTAAGATTGGGTATAGAAATACCAGATCCCTCCTTGATTTTAGAAAAGCTAAAACTTATTGATCAAGTCACAGCAAAATACAATATACCGGATGATTATGAAGTCGAGTCAAGAGAAATAGTTACTACTCAAGATAAACCAGTTATAGTTGAATCAACAGCTATACAGCAACAATCGTCAACTACTGTCAGCAAAAAGATCGTAAATAAACCCCAAAGTAAGGCAGAGACAACAGGAGTACTACCTCGGTCGATTTTTAGTACATTTTCCCGTTTGCAAACTGAGTTAGATCCGAATGCGGAACAAAATCTTATTCAAAATTTTCGCAATTCCAGAAAAAGAACGCTCGTAGCTATTAGATTTATCCTATTACTTATTATAGTTCCTCTTCTAACTCATCAGCTATCAAAAAATTTGGTAATAGGACCAATTATTAACAATTTTAAAGGCTCTAACGAAGCGGCAATCTTCCTGAACTATGAAATGGAAGAAAAAGCCCTAGAAGATTTGGAGAAATTTGAAGAGAGACTCAAGTTTGAAAATTTAATTGGTACTGTCGCTTTATCTGCAGAGAATATAGAAATTCAAATGCAGGAAAAGGCAAGTGAACTTGCTGAAGAATATCGCAATCTTGGTGCCAATGCTATCAAGAATATTTTCGCAGATATGCTAGCAGTTGCAGCTTTCTCAGGGCTTTTGCTGGTTAGCAAGCGAGAACTTGCCATGCTCAAAAGTTTCATTGATAATATTGTATACGGTCTCAGCGACAGTGCCAAGGCTTTTATTATTATTTTATTCACTGATATTTTCGTCGGGTTCCACTCTCCTCACGGTTGGGAAGTTCTTCTAGAAGGCGTGTCAAGCCATTGGGGATTACCAGCAAGTCACGATTTAATCTTCTTATTTATTGCCACATTTCCAGTGATTTTAGATACCATCTTTAAATACTGGATATTCAGATTCTTGAATCGGATATCACCTTCAGCCGTTGCTACCTACCGTAATATGAATGAGTAAGTTGGAGTCAGAAGTCAGCAGTCAGGAGTCAGAAGTCAGGAGTCAGAAGTCAGGAATCAGAAGTCAGAAGTCAGAAGTCAGAAGTCAGAATAACCCCATGAATGAATTCAGGGGTATTATTCATCCACCCTTCGGGTTCAGCAGTCGCTCATGGGGGAAACCCCCAAGACCCTTACGGGTTCGCCAGTCACCTACGGCGGGAAACCCGCCTGCAGTGCTGGACTCACCGCGCTGCTTCACCAGTCGCACAGGCGTAAAGCTCGCACTCCTTGAGTACTCTATCCGGCAGACTTCACGTCATTCTGACTCCTGGCTCCTGGCTCCTGAATTCTTCGGTAAGAAGTAGGAAGTAGCGTTGAGCAGTTAGTAGTTTGGAATTAAGAATTAACAAGTATGAGAAAACAACTTACTGCCATCACTCTCAGCCTTCCTGTAGTTCCTTTAATTTTTCTAGTCCCTTTGCAAAAGTTAGAGTATAAAGAACTGAGTCCACCAGAGTGTAGGTTGGAAAAGTGGAAGCTGCCAACGTCTTCTCAAATCAAAAATCAAAAAGAACGATCGCCACTCATACCTATCAAATCACCCTTTCCTTGTTGTCAAAGCGATAATTCTTGTCAGGATTGGCAACTATGGGGTAAAAATAATCAACCCGCAGACAAAAAGGCACTATTGAGTGCGATCGCACACAGTCTGCAATACCTGGAAACAAGTGGGGCTGATGCGGCTTACAAACAATCCAGAGTGCCAGGAGTCACACGCGATCGCGTTCTTCATAGTTTGCAGCGATTTCGTCAACTTTTGCTGAAATCTCGCTCTCCAGATGAACTGAATGCAGCGATTTCCCGTGAGTTTGTCTTTTACCAATCAGTGGGACACGATAAACAAGGTAAAGTTTTGTTTACTGCCTACTATGAGCCAATTTATACCGCGAGTCGCTTTCCGACAGCAGAATATCGCTATCCCGTTTATCGCTTACCTCCAAATTTCGACTCTTGGCAAAAACCTCATCCCACTCGGTTAGATTTGGAAGGAAATGATGGTTTGCAAGGAACTATAGGAAAGTTGCAGGGGTTAGGGTTGTTTTGGTTCCGCGATCGCCTGGAACCATATCTAGCCCAAATTGAGGGTTCAGCCCGAGTTGAACTTCCTGACGGCACTCAAACAGCAATCGGCTATGCTGGTAATACAGCTTATACCTACAAAAGTATTGGACGAGAATTGGCGAAGGATGGTAAGTTACCTTTAGCAGGTATGACTATGCCAATTCTCCTGGACTATTTCCAGCAGCATCCACAAGCATTAAATGTCTATATTCCGCGCGATCCGAGTTTTGTGTTTTTTCAAGAAAACAAAGGAGCACCTGCACAAGGTTCTATCAAAGAACCACTCACAGCAGAACGTTCAATCGCAACAGATAAATCTCTGATGCCTCCTGGGGCTTTAGCATTGATTCACACTTCTGTTCCCTTTGTCAATGTGGATGGTAAGATAGAAGATCGGGTTGTGAGTCGTTATGTTCTTGATCAAGATACAGGCGGTGCGATTAAAGGCGCGGGTAGGGTAGATTATTTTTTAGGGACAGGTAAAGTGGCAGGCGATCGGGCTGGCGTTACTGTCAGTAATGGAAATTTATATTATCTACTTTTGAAACATACCTGAGTGATCTACATTCAATAGATCACAAAGTTATCTGTACTGCTGGAGGCATCGCCTGACGGTATAATATGTCCTTTATCATACCCCGAACGACTGTATACACTCGGCGTCACCTTTTCCCAACCAGATGGTAATGTATCATCAGCACGAAAGTCATTTTGACGATCCACCTTCCCCAACCACGACGAGTTGAGTTCCCAACTTACCCAATTGGCAGTCCCCTTACTGCGGTTGTAAGATAGTGCATACTGCGGCTTTATCATCAAATAGTTGTCAGGATTACCAACACTCGTTGTCGCACTACTGGGGTTGCCCAAGGTAAGGTGTACACTTGTTGATGGTGCGGTTAGCTGCTTACTACTTTGAGGTGTGGTAGAGTCAAGATATGGTCCCCACCATTTATGAGTCAATACGCAGATAATAATAATAGTTGTCAGTGGAGCTGCATTCAGAATTTGGCGACGAATCCAGTTCATGATTTGGGTAGATGATACTTTCTGTCTTAGTTTTCCCCAAGATGAAAAGCGATTAATCACTTCCATGCGATGCCCTTGGCTAGGCGGTATCGCTCTTGAATCAACACCTTGGTTATGATAAAGCTTGAGAGTGTCAAATATTGGTTTGATAAAATCACTCCTCATCAAGAATGTGCGTAGACGCTCTAAGCGGTGAGGCAGCGCGCATGAGGCGTTTTCCCGTCGTAGGCGACTGTGTTAGCGCAGCACTTGGGGAGACGCTACATGCTCCGAGCGTCAGGGCTTGTCGTTAGACATCGCCTTGCACTCAATTCAAAGTAGTGTCACGGATAAACTAGACTTAAAAAAAATGTCTTATAGCAGTTTTCGCTATTTATAGACTACAGCACTCGTGTAAGGGCAGGTTTCATCTAGATATCTGGGTATATCCAATATTATGTAAAACCTGCCCCTACTCCAAAATTGTGGTCTATACATCTGAAAATCGCTGTAAGGTAAACTGAGTTTTAGGCTAGCTTTAAACTGTTTTTAACATGTTATCTAGGTGGTATTTAAGTATTCTACACAACAACTTTAAATATTGGACACAATAACTTTAAATGAACGTCTAACATACTTAGGTAGAGTTTATCTCTTTTCGATGTTGGATATATATTCACAAATCAATATGTAAAAAAACACTACATATTGTAAATAGGCTGTTATTAACAGCTTTTTTTGCGAGTATTGATGGTTTGGACTTACGTAATATATACTTACAAATTTTTCCACCAATCTATTTATTACGATAGTAAAAAAACCTATGTTCTTTTTTCAGTCAAAAAAGCTTATTGTTTCTCAGGGAGAACCAAAATACTATCAAAGTATAAGCAGAGCAATTCGTGATGCTTCTCCCAATACAACTATTTTGGTTCGTCGTGGTAATTATCAAGAAAGTATTATTATTGATAAGCCTTTAACTATCATTGGTGATGGACTAAAAGAAGATATCGTCATTACAGGAACTGACAACAACTGTATCACTGTACAAACGCATCTATCTAAAGTAACAAATTTAACAATAAAGCATCCATTTAGTTATGGTGATGCTGTGTATATTCCTCAAGGGGAATTAATCCTAGAAGATTGTGATATTGTGTCAGACTGGGGAGGCATTTTAATTGAAGGTCAAAAAACTAATCCAACAGTTCGGCAATGCAAAATTAATGGGGGGTTATGTTTTAGAACCGAAACTCAAGGCATTATTGAAGGTTGTGATATTACTGGCAATAAACACCCAGGAGTAACTATTGGGGAAGATGCCAATCCAAAAATTAGTGGATGTAAAATCGATGACTGTATAAAAAATGGTATTTTGTTAACACACAAAGCTTTAGGTCTTATTGAGGATTGCGATATTTTTGCCAATGCTCATTCGTGTATACACATTGAACATAAAGCTAATCCAACAGTACGGCGATGCAAAATCCATGATGGGCAAGAGAGTGGAATTTGGGTAAATGCTCAAGGTCAAGGTACAGTAGAAGACTGTGATATTTTTGCTAATGCTTATCCTGGAATATACATTAGTAATGGAGGTAATCCAACTATTTGCCGATGTAAAATCCATGATGGGCAAACCAATGGAATTATGGTAACTGATAAGGGTCAAGGTACAATAGAAAGTTGTGACATTTTTGCTAATGCTTCTCCTGGGATAGCTATTAATAAGGAAAGTAATCCAACTATTTGCAGATGTAACATCCATGATGGGCAAAGCAATGGAATTGTAGTAACCAATAAAGGTCAAGGGATAATAGAAGATTGTGATATTTTTGCTAATGCTGAATCTGGAATATCCATTAACTCTGGAAGTAATCCAATTATTCGCCGATGTAAAATTCATGATGGGCAAGAGAGTGGAATTTGGGTATATGATAAAGGTCAAGGTATAGTAGAAGATTGTGATATTTTTGCTAATGCTTATCCTGGAATATACATTAGTAAGGAAGGTAATCCAACTATTTGCCGATGTAAAATCCATGATGGGCAAAGCAATGGAATTTGGGTATATGATAAAGGTCAAGGTATAATAGAAAACTGTGATATTTTTGCTAATGCTTCTCCTGAGATATACATTGAGAATGAAAGTAACCCAACTATTTTACGATGTAAAATCTATGATGGGCAAGGCAATGGAATTAGAGTAACTAATCAAGGTCAAGGTAGAATAGAAGACTGTGATATTTTTGCTAATGCTTATCCTGGGATATCCATTGATAATGGAGGTAATCCGACTATTTGCCGATGTAAAATTCATGATGGGCAAAACAATGGAATTAGTGTAAAAGATAAAGGTTTAGGTATAATAGAAGATTGTGATATTTTTGCTAATGTTAAACCTGGAATATCTATTATTAAGGAAGGTAATCCAACTATTCGCCGATGTAAAATCCATGATGGGCAAAGTAATGGAATTATAATAACTGATAAAGGTCAAGGAACGATAGAAGATTGTGAGATTTTTGCTAATGCTAAACCTGGGATATACATTAGTAACAAAGGTAATCCAATCATTCGTATATGTAAAATTTATAATGGAAGTAATGGTATACGAG
>JAQYWN010000154.1 GCA_029379265.1 Rhizonema sp. NSF051 | reverse complement strand
TTGAAGTAAGGCAGAAAGCAGAACTGTATTGAGTTTTAGTCAACTTAACTTTTTCTTATATAGTTCTATTTATTTGTACCTTTCTAATGAATAGGAATATGTGTCTTAATTAGCTCAGCGATCACTTCCATTTCAAATTCATCAGCCAGTGCCAATACTTGCTGAGCAAAAGCTCTATACTTTGTATCCAACTGCTGGATACGCTTTGTTTCTGCTTTAATATCTCTGATGTCACAACGTTGAGTAGCCAGGGTAAGTGCCACGAGTTCTGATGAAGGAGGAATAACCATTTCCGTTGCATTGGTTGAGACATCTGGGATCGTGCGAGTTAATCCATCCTCATCTTGGTAAATCCATCTTGGCTGCAAATAATGTTGTAATTGCTCTAGCAAATCTTCTGCATATACGGGTTTAGTGAGGAAGTTATTGCAGCCAGCATCCAAAGCTTTTTGACGATCCACCTCAAATACTGAAGCAGAGGAAGCAATAATCACCATCTTTGGAAACTCAGATGAAGAACGAAGGTTTTGGATCATTGCAAATCCATCCATAACTGGCATGACCAAATCAGTGATAATTAGGTCTGGCTGAAATTCAACTGTTTTATCTAATCCTTGTTGACCGTTACACGCTTGGCATAGCTCAAAGCCTATTGGTTCGAGCAAATTCAACACAACTGAGCGATTTTCCCAACTGTCATCGACAATGAGAATTTTCCGTTTTTCGCCTTGAAAGCCGATAATGCGTTTTTGTTGAGCATCATTCGGGTTTAGCATCCATTCCTGCGCCTGTGCTAGATCTACTTCAAACCAGAAGTTACTCCCTACACTTAGTTGACTTTTTACATTGATTTTGCTCCCCATGAGAGCTAGAATCTTTTGGCTGATAGCTAACCCCAACCCTGTGCCTTCTGCTTGCTTGTCGGTGCTACCAACTTGTTCAAAAGGTAAGAAGATTTTCTTGATCTGTTCTGGACGCATGCCTACACCGGTGTCTTCAATTTGAAAGCGAATTTTGTAATTTTGGATTTTGGATTTTGCATTTAGTTGAGCAAATTTTTCAGTTGTTTCCCCTGAATCGAGCACTGTTACCTTGAATGTGATTCTTCCGGAGTCAGTGAACTTAATTGCATTACTCAACAAATTAATCAATACTTGCCGCAGCCGTTTTTCGTCAGCACAGATACCATTGGGAAACTGATTACTGAATACACATTTAAAATCAATTCCTTTGTGTTCAGCCTTAATGCTGCACATTTCTACCACTCCTTGCAAGAAGTTTGGAAAATCAAAGTCTTTGGGATGGAGTTCCATCTTTTGAGCTTCGATTTTGGAGAGGTCAAGGATATCATTAATCAAAGTTAGTAAGTGAGAACCGCATTGATAAATGATGTCAATGCCTTTGCGTTCCTTATCTGTTAAAGATAGAGAGCGCTGTAGAATTTGAGCGTAGCCAATAATACCATTGAGCGGTGTACGCAGTTCATGGCTCATGTTTGCAAGGAATTCGCTTTTGGCTTGATTGGCAATGTCAGCAGCAATCTTAGCTTCTTTTAGCTCAGCAGTTCGCTGTTCTACACGTTCTTCTAATTCATTCTTTGCCTTTATGAGTTGAGTCTGTCCTTTCTTGTTATCATTGAGTACAGCAGTTAGAATCAAGGTCGTTAGGACAATCACGCAAATAAACGATTGTAGTAACAAAAGAGATTGAAAAACAGATCCCTTCACAAATGAGCCGAAACCGTGAGCCGTTCCGTAGACTGCGATCACTGATACGATCAGCACAAGCAGGGTTGATTCCCGTTGTCCAAACCTGAAAGCCGACCAGATCAACAGTGGAATCATCATATATTCCAAGGGATACTCTCCCCAAAAGGCTATCCGACTGATGACAATCAATGAGACGAGCAAAAATGCAAATTCCACAATCTTTTGTCTATGAAATCTTCCCTTTTGCTGTTGCCCTTGGAAGCATAATAGTAGCCCTGGCGTAACGACGATGATACCGGCAATAACCCCGATAAACCAACTTCGCCATACATTTCCATATTCTGCCCAAGGGCTGTCACCGCTTAGACAAAGTACGCAAGTTACAAAGGTCGTACTGATCGCAGGGTAAGGCACGATCAGCACCATAAATTTGAAAACATCCTGTACCCTCTCCAGGATATTGCGATGTTTAATAAAGCAATTGATCAGAAAACCTATTATTAACGGATCACTGATACCGCTTAAAGATATGATGCTACAGGTCAGAGGGTTCTTATAAAAAAATAAAAAATTAGTAATCAATTCACTTAGCAGTAGAGCAGGAGCGATCCGATATCCCAGCAACAGCACAGTAGCCAAATAAACACCGGATGTGGGCCAAATTGCTGATGTTCCATCTTGAAAAGCGATCATCATTGATAACTTGGCCAGACAGAGGTTAATCGCAGGAATCACTAGTATTGCAATTACTACTGTCCGATCTGGAAGGAATTGAAATCGCCTGTTGTTGAAACTCTGTTGCATTCTCTTGTTTAGCTAAGTATCCTGGTGAGTCGTTACACCTCATGCTGATGCAATACTAAATTCAGCAATAATCTTAGGTGGGAAGATTATGGAAAAATTACCCAAATCAGGGTATACCCATAATTGGCATGACTAGATGATTTAGCAATACCTTATATTTAAAGAGTTCCCAAAATTTTTGCTCAAATAACAGTTAATATGGGAGCGATGCGATTTTGTTAGATAGGGTTTTAATTCTCAATTAGATTGCCTGATTCTCAATACAAACGTTTTTTTACTGCGATCGCCACCTAAAACAGGTGATGAGCGTACCCTAATTTTGGGCATCCCACAAAATCGCACTGCTCCCGTTAATACCATTTTGGAGTAATTATTCACGCTGGCATAAGCAGTTTTGAGCTACTACGTGCTAGAAGATGCGCGGCGATTTTTGACGGAGCAAGGGGAGTAACTAGGACCTATATTTAACTGAGCATCGTTAAGAAAGGGAAAGGGGGCGCTCATAAAATTCGCAACGCGCAAATTCTTCTCCATAGCGATGAGAGCGACGTTCGCGTAGCGTCTCGCACCAGAAGGAGCGTCACCCGAAGGGCTCAACATGGTCGAAGATGAAGATGCTGCCCTCAGCCGTCAATGCCTTGACCGCCACATCCCAGACCTGACAACCTTGCAAGCTGAGATTGCCGCCTGGAATACCGCCAGAAATAACCTTTCCCACAAAATTGACTGGCAATTTACTACCGCAGACGCCCGCACCAAACTCAACCGCCTATATCCGGTAATCGACGATTAAGACCTACTAGATGCAGATACCGATGAAACGGTATTGCGATTATCACTTGATGCGAAAGCCGTGGTGAAGTTGGGGGAGTTTGACCGAGGAGGAAAAACCCGAGTGGAGACGGTGGCATTTGATCATGACTTTAACGCCAATGGTACGGTGACGCCCTATGGGATTTTTTTACCCTTTTTAGCAGAACTATTTTTGTACTTCACCACTTCTAAAATTACCAGTGACTTTATTGTCGATAGATTAGAGCAGTGGTGGGAGAGCGTACTAGGGTTTAACCCAGCTAGTGATGTTCAAGTACTATGCCCAATGGCAAGGGGAGTGGTCGGGACTCGCAATCTTAACAATGTATTGCAGCAAGCGCTACACACAATTGCCACAAAGGCTAACGAAGCAACTAGAGTCGATTGGTGGTGTTACAAATACTTTTTGAGAAAAATGGTAGAGCTTTTTTCAACAAATCTATTGATGGGAGAGAACATTGAGTAACAAATATTCCCGCGATCACATAAAGGCAGTAGGCTTTCTCCAATCGCGCATCCTGATGTCGCCTCCAGTTACAACAACTTGGCAAAACTCTATTATGCCCAAGGACGGTACAGCGAAGCAGAACCACTGTTTAAAAAAGCTTTGGGAATTGCTGAAAAAAGTTTCGGAGTGGATCATCCCAGCACAGCAACTATCCGTGAAAATCTAAAATCCTTATGCGATAATTATGCTTAACGCTATAAACAGCGCTTCCTTGTGCACCAGTTAACCTAAGAGCATTTTCGTGGAATAGGTGGTCCAAAGTATTAATCTCTCGTGACTTTTTATTGAAATACCTTATAAGGTTGCACGACATTTACATCTTGATCATGATCAGATGTGGATTAAAACCCATGAGGTTAACCAGCTGCAATGGGAGGAAAGTTGCTTGCCCTTCGGCGTGAGCCGCGCCTACACCAATCAATGGGTATTTGGAGTAATTCCAAAAGCAATAGGTCAAAAGATATTTGAGCAAGTAAAAGAAAACAGTCTAAGAAAATCTCTTAACATTGTTGCTCGGGATAAAACCTAACAAAACTTACATCTATAGCTAAATTGTTTCGCTAAGTTTACCGAGTTTTTCCATCCTTTTGCTCATCTCTAGTCAAGTAGGTTTGCTCACCTTTGGTTCGTGAGACGACGCGCTCCGCCGTTGCCACAACTCCCTCATTTTTCACGACATTCCTAGCTAAGTTGGTTCGCTTACTTTTGCGGGATGTGCGATGCCCTTGGCAACGGCGTAAGCCGTATCGCCACAAATTGTCCATCTCTAGCTAAATCGGTTTGTTTTTGGCGAGACGAAGCGATTCGTTTTTTCACAATTCTGGGCAGTCCCTCGCGAGGGTGTGTGATCGCCACCCCTCCACCGTATCTTCAGGTATATTTTCCGTACTTCGGTTCCTAGCAGTGTTTTCGTGGTTTATATAAGAAGAGAAGGGAAGCACTGCCAGCATCTCGGAGTTACTATGAGTTAGCTTGCCTTGGTTGGCGATCGCCTCATGCTTTTCTTCTGCCTCCCGTAACTGCCGCTGCACCTCCAACATTTGAACACTTCCTGCCTCGTTTTCCGCTTCTTATCTTTGCTCTGTCTTCTCTCTACTTACATTAACTTTCTTTAACTTCTTTTACAATACTTGTGACTAATGCATACCGTCTAGGATTTAGAATGAAAAAGCCTTGGCATTTTGTTACACGTTAGTCCCATGAACATAGAAAAAGAAAAGACAAGGTTTTCCGACTCTATCCTTGTGAATCTTGACAACCTGATTCCGAATTTAGAGGCACTCTACAAGGATGTACATGAGCATCCCGAACTATCAATGCAGGAGACACGAACCGCCCAGCTAGCAGCGGAGCGACTTCGTGCCGCAGGTTATGAAGTGACCACCGGAGTCGGGAAAACTGGCGTGGTCGGTCTGCTGCACAATGGCAATGGACCGACCGTAATGTTACGCGCTGATATGGATGCGCTGCCGATTGAGGAAGCAACTAGCGTACCTTATGCCAGCAAGGTCAAGAGTACTGACTCTAGCGGGAAAACGGTGCCAGTATCGCACGCTTGCGGTCACGATATGCACACCACTTGTCTTGTCGGCGCGGCAACCCTATTTGCACAAGCGCGCGAGGCATGGCGTGGGACCTTGATGGCAGTCTTTCAACCGGCTGAGGAAACCGGGGAAGGTGCGCAGGCAATGATCGATGACGGACTTATGACTCGCTTTCCTAAGCCTGATGTGGTACTAGGACAGCACGTGATGGTGGGTCCTGCGGGTACAATTGGCGGTCGCACGGGTGTCACGACTTCTGCCGCTGACAGCTTGCAGATCCGCTTATTTGGGCGTGGTGCGCACGGCTCGATGCCACAAGCCAGCATTGATCCCGTGATCATGGCTGCTGCAACCGTGATGCGGCTGCAAACGATTGTCTCTCGCGAGCTTGCAGCTACTGAGTCCGCTGTCGTCACAATTGGTTCGGTACAGGCTGGCACCAACAAGGAGAATGTGATTCCGGACGAAGCAATTATCAAACTGAACATTCGCGCCTTCGACGAGGACGTGCGCCACCGGATATTATCTGCAATCGAGCGAATTGTAAACGCTGAGGCGGTTGCATCGGGTGCGCCCAAGCCGCCAGAAATTACGCCGATTGACCACTATTCACTGGTCGCGAACGATCAGGAAGCCACGCGGCGCGTCGTGGATGCATTCCAGCAGTATTTTTCTGATGATCGAATTCGGAAAACGGCACCTACATCAGCAAGTGAGGATTTTGGCACGTTTGGAACAGAGTGGCACGCCCCATCTGTATTCTGGTTTATTGGCGGGACCGACCCCGACACCTACGCAAAAGCAAAAGAGACAGGTCACCTGAATGACATCCCGACCAACCATAACCCGAAGTTTCTACCTGTCATCCATCCAACTTTGGAGACGGGTGTTAAAGCGTTGGTGATTGCAACACAGTCTTGGCTGTCAGTGTAGGGAATCAGAGGGTTGTAGACATCGTTGAAGAAGGGCTACAGAAGATTCGTGTGTTTAGTGTGGGAGACTTCTCAAGATGAAGGAATATTGGTTAGCAAGAATACAGGAGCTTCTGTTGACCCTCGATCTAATTGGCACGTTCGTCTTTGCACTTAGTGGGGCAACAACAGGGGTGACACACCAACTCGATCTTTTCGGCGTGCTTGTACTGTCCTTCATTGCTAGTACAGTCGGTGGGATTACGCGGGACCTGCTGCTCGGCACAGTTCCACCAGCAGCAATCAGCGACTGGCGCTATTTTGGCATGTCCCTCCTTGCGGGTTTCGCGACATTCTTCTGCTATCCCCTGATTGCGCGCCTACGTCATGCCGTATTGGTGTTCGATGGTATGGGACTGGCGCTCTTTGCGGTCTCTGGCACCCAAAAGGCGCTCACCTATGGACTCAACCCAATCATGGCGGTGCTACTCGGTATGCTTACTGGAATTGGGGGTGGCGTGGCACGCGATCTGCTTGTCACCGAGATCCCTATCGTGTTGCGAACCGATTTATATGCGGTTGCCGCGCTTGTTGGTGCGATCGTTGTCGTTATTGGGCATCTGCTACGCCTGCTGCCGAATGAGACAGCATTAGTTGGTGCGGCGTTATGTTTCGGAATCCGTCTGAGCGCCATATACTACCGTTGGCAGCTTCCCAAAGCTCGTCTACCCCGTCAGTCCAGAGCAGAAGCGGAGAAGTCAGACAATGACTAGGGGGTTTTTTCAAACTTTTTTTGTATGCTAGTAGGTCATAATTGTCGATTACCAGATAATATTGTCTGAGAAGCCCATCATACGTAACACAGGAATTGGGGGACAATGGAACGACCACGATATATAGTGCGGCTAAGTGCTGAAGAACGGGCGCTCGCTTGAGACAATCGTTAAGAAAGGGAAAGGGGGCTGACCCAGCTTTGTCCCTTCGGGTGACGCTCGTTCGCATGATTGCGTCTCCCCTTGGGAGAAGACTCGCTAACGCTGCGCTAACGCAGTCGCCTACGGAGGGAAACCCTCCTGCAGCGCTGACTCACATCTAAGCCGATATAAAAACCATTATCACACTGCATTTAGATGCGCCTGCCCTGTACTTACTATTGATCCAACCAGTTAAGTAGTCCAAGTGAAGTTATACTTCCTACAAGGTGAGCGCCAATCAGATTGACGTTTGCCAAAACCACAAAAAGATCTAGGGAACGAATGACATTTTCGGGTCTATAGACTGTCACTCCTTGAGGTAAAGCTAGAGATTTTGATAGTACAGCGATAATGGTCACTTCAGATGCTAAAAAAGCTAACAATAATCCGATCAAACTGACAATTAAACCAGTTTGCAATACTTGAATTACGTCCTCTTTCCTTGGATGTAATTCATGATTAGGCGACTGTAAAAGTTTGTCTAAGCGCCTATAGCGATTTATCCAATAGAGTCGGAAACACAGTACTAAAATTCCGATAATACCAAAAAAGACTCCCAACCCCATGACCGAATTTGTTGTCGTTGTTTGGACAGTGACATTACGGCTAAATATAGCTAATAATAAAGCCAAGCTAGAAACAGCACCTAGTGATAATTGTACCCAGAAGCTAATCGGTCTTACTACGTGAAAAGTAGCAGCAAATTTCTGTTTAGTTGGTACAGGTAGGAATGAATTTAAGTCATTTGTCATCCTCATTCTCCTTAATCTTGATAAAATCCCTTTTGATTTTTGAAAATGTATTACTTCAGCAATTTTAGTCTTGGTATTGTGCCTTAAGTAGTTAACAATTGTTTACTTTTTATTGGTTAGAAGCAGCTACTGGCAATTGGTCTGGTCTAACTATGAGAATTTGGGATGAACCATTGCGGTTAACTTCAAATTGAAGAGTATTTCCTAAAGGTGTTGCTTGTACTTGAGCTTGAACAGAATCGGCGTTTTGAATTTGAACTCCTTTTACTTCGGTAATAATATCGCCAGGACGTAAACCACCACGTGCTGCTGACCTAATTATGCTGTGGAACAAGCAAGCCATCCTTGTGAGGATAGCTTGCTGTCTTATTTATCAATCTTCAATCTGTTCCACTTCATATTTTCCGAGTGAACCTTGGAAAACATTATTCAAAACAACTTGTTTATGGAGATCCCAATCGACCAAGTGAGGTTGATCTGGATCGAGTTCAACACTTTGAACAGCCAATTCATAAGCTGTGTCCGTATTTAGAGCCTCCACGATTACCTCAAGGTATCCTGTAAGTGGGATTCTGAGCTTGTATTTAGTCATCAGAAACTCCAGCAATCTTTTCACAAAGTTGCTCGATTTCATCTGATGTTAATGGCCTGACTTCTCCCTGAAGGAAATGGTCAGGATATGCCTCAGCCATATCTAACTTCTTTGCTTCCTTCTGAAACATTCGTAACGAAGCAAGCATAGTGACAATTTCTCTTTGATTCAATTCCATTATAAACCTCCAACTCAAATATCCAATTAGCGTTCAAGCAGAAAATGACTTGTAGGTGATCGCATACCACCCAAGGGGATAAAGCGATCACTTTTTAGGAAGCTTAGAGTCGTTTGAAGCGATTCCTGCAACCAAATTACATGACTTGAAGAACTTCTTTCAATGCATCACAGTCTTCAAGGGAGCCGAAGAAAACAGAGTTTTTTACATATCCTTCAACGATTGAGTATTGCCCATCATTGCAAACAATGGAGTACTCATCACCTCCGAATAAAGGTTCTTCGTCCCCCAAAGCGTATCCACAAGCGGGACATGCAATGGGGAATTATGCTGAATCGAACTCAAAGCGACAGAAATAACAAAACATTATTGCCTCCTAAGTGGTAGAAAGGCGATCGCAGTCCAAAAAAGGAGAGCGATCGCGCTAAAACTATCTGAAGGCAGACAGTATAAAGCTCAGTTCATAGCCTTAACGAGAGTTAGGGCTGATTCAACTTCACATTTTTTATCAGGAAGTAACTTGAAAAGTTCATCCAAAATTTCAACTTCACTCTTGTTTGCAAGTTTGAAGTCCTTATGAAGAATGGTGACTTCCTTTAAAAGGGTTGCCATTTTCCTCAGTTGAGTTTTGTCAAGACATATAAGTGAGTTCTTGAACTTTAAAGTTTCAATGTGAACTCTCTCTTCGGGAGACAATGCTTTCCACACATCTATTTTATAACTATTCGTCCATCCTGCCGTCACTGACAAAATAGCTTTCCATTCTCCTGTAGCAGATGCTTTTCGCAAATCATCTACATGAGCTTTAAAGCGTTCTTCAGAAGGAACTAAAGCAGAGTTATCGTTCGCAGCAACTAAAGGAAATTTTGCTGTTAAACGCTGTAATACAACTTTATGAATACCAAGAATCCGAAATCCAGTACAATTATCATATGATACCTGCTTGAACTGACATTCTTGATTTGTCAACCATTCTGCTGTTGGGTTGGCAACGTTATTGTCAACTCTCAACTCAAATTCTTGCTCGGAAATTTTTACGAAAGTAGTTGAAAACATTATGTTCTCCTTAAAACAACGTCAATTGTTTGCCCAAAATTTCAACCTTGTGTTCACGTTGAAAACAGACATGAGCAACTGAAAAGCTGACATTTATCTCGTTCCACGATTGAGGAGGAGCAACAGTTTCACCTTTCATCTCTTTTTCAATTTGGCTATCGATGTATTTATTCAGATTTTCAGTAGCGTGACAAAAATGCTGATAACCATCAAACGCCAAATTATTTAGCTTTTCTGAAGTTCGTCTCTTGGTTTGATTATCAGACCGAACCCAGATAATGGAATGCCAAGTCCGATAGTATTGATCCATCAAAAAAACCGCCTCAGAAAGGTGGTTTTTAGCTAAGTCAAGAGATTGATCTTCAATATCTAACGAGAGCAGATTGTCTAAAGCACAGGACATAGAACAAGCTGCTCCGTTTACCGTCTGTGCTTTGTGGTACATTTATGCTTCGTTTAAAATTTGACCAACAACCTCTGCAATTACTTCACTGTTGGCAGAGAGGCGATCGCTAATGAGGTCATTCAAGAATTTCTTCCCAATACCTTTTCCACTGAGCTTTTTATCAGCGGAAATGATATTATGTGACTTGAGCCTAGATGCAACTTTTCTCAGTTGTACTAGACTTAAGGTTTTTATTTTTTCAGCTAAATGATCACCCTGGACAACGCTTTCATTTTCTGAATTGCCAGTGATTTGATTAACAACATTTACCACGTCAAGACCAATTACAGATCGATGATTCAAAATTTCATCAAACATGTCAATCGCCTGAGATACCCATGAAGGTAATTCAAGACAATGTTTTTCAACTTCATCTAAACCCTCCAGTTGAGAATCAGATAAAGCATTGATTTCTTGTGTAGTCCAAAACGTTGCATGATCATTGCAATTAATATCAATTGACTCATAAACTTTGGTTTGTATCAGATATTCTACAAACGGACAGAAAAGAAAGTCGTTAGAAACAACGTTTTCGTTAACTTGAAGTCCCCAAAACTTGACTTTTTGTGGCTTTAGAAATTCATAGAATTCATCTATTACTTCTTGTGTTAAAGTCAGCTTGAAGAGATCATAAGCTGATGACGTTGAACTATTATTAGTTGCTTCAAGCATTTCTTTTTTTCCAGGTTCTCCAGATAATGCATTGTCTAAAACAGTTTGAGTCCTTAATTCTGTTTCAGCGACAAAGAGCCAACACAAAAAGGAAAAAAATATAACGAAAAGCTCTATAGAAAATGCGATTGAATGCATCTCAGTCTCCTAGGTTATTCAAAACAGTAAAATGTTTAAATGAATCCATTTTTATGAAGAAAAAACGGATGTACGCAAAGCGAATGATGAAAATAGGTTATGGGTTAATTTAGAGTTTATTTCAATTACTTTTTTATGCTTAATTATTAAATTGAACCCTTCTGGAAAAATTGACTTATTAGATAAAACAAAAAAAAGACGGATGGATAAAGCGATCGCGTCAATAAAAAAGCATGGCTTTCTCAAATTAAGCAATATAAGATGTAGCGATTGCTTTCCCTTAAGTGAGGTAACTAGAAAAAAACAGGCGATAATTTATGGTTGAGGATTAAGCACCCTTAACCTCTGACCATTTACACAAAGTTACTGACAGACCCATCTGTTTTATTATTGATTGTAAATTTGATTAATTTAATAATAAAAATCTATATTGATCGCTGTAGCGCTAAAGCGTTACGTTCCAAAAAGTCAAAAATTTTTGTACCGCCCAATTATTAGGCGATCGCGCAGAAACTTCGTACAGATATGAGGGGTCACCAAGACTTGTACAGTATCGAATTTTATTGTGCAGCGTTCACCCGATCGCACCACTCATTTCTGGCTGAACTTCTAGGGTACGAGATTTTTGTTGATAAGCCCCATATACATAAAGACCTTTCCGCCCCAGAAGAAAATCAATTAGTTTTTGACCGGAAACAATATCCACATTCTCTGCAAGGGCTGCGGCTGCCCGAAAGTCCTCGCTCGCTTTACCAGTATGAAATAAAAATCCCTTTGCTGCATGATGCCACTTCGAGGCTTCGACCAAGTGCAGTATGTGTTCAGGGTTAGCTTCACCGCTGTATAATTTAGCTTGGATAACGTAGAATCTACCCAAATAAGAGAAACAGCCATCAATGCCGTTGTCTTTAGTAAAGCCTTTTTTCGGAAGTACACAGTACCCAAGTTTTTTACAACAATTCAAAAGAATTTCTTCAAACAAAAATGGATTTAAAAGTCTCAATTGGGAAATAATAACTCTCAATTCATTTTCTTGTGGAGGAGAGTTTTTGCGTAGATTGTTGATAAATCGCCAAGCTTCACTGTCAGCAAATTTTTGAGTGGGGACAGCGAAAACTAACTTGTTACTCATTTTTAAAACCCGAATTAATGTTAATTCTGATAGAGGCTGAAACTCAATTTAGTTGTCTATTAAAACCCCTTAGTTTGATTAAATCTCTAATGCAATAGG
>JAQYWN010000153.1 GCA_029379265.1 Rhizonema sp. NSF051 | reverse complement strand
AAATAAGATTTCTTATTTTCCTAGTGTTATTACTTAAATAAAATAATATTTTATACATTAGAAAGAAATTTTCCAACGTATTTGAGGAACTTTTGGTACTAGCAGCCAATTGATGAAGCAGCGACAACTTCAACACAAGCACATGCATCCCAAAATCTATGCTGTGATTCTGTAAGGGCGCGATGCCGTTGGCGTTCGCGCAGCGTCTCCGAAGAATGAGAAGAGAAGGCAACCGCTGCCATCCGTATCGCATTGCCTCAACGAATTGACGAAGCTTACATTGAAGTAGAGACGCGAAATTTTGCATCTCCACTTTAATCAATTAACTTACCAAAGTGCGGATGAAAGGACTTGAACCTTCACGCCTTACGGCACTAGAACCTAAATCTAGCGCGTCTGCCAATTTCGCCACATCCGCATCAATTACTTAGTGTATCACAACAATTTACTTATGGCAATAGTAAGTTGTTGAGCTTGGGAATTTAGTATAGATAACGCCTCTTGTACATGAGATAGACATGTCAAAACCCCTGTACAGGAGTAAGAAGTGGGGAGGAAAATCGTAACCTATTAAATCAGCTACTGGCTATTAAATGACTGCTACACGAGGCAAGCGATGCTTAAACCCGCAGAGAATTTCCCAAGAAATAGTATTGAGTTGACTTGCCCAATCTTCAGCGTGGATGTTTTCGTCTCCTTGTTGACCAAGTAAAGTTACAATTTCGCCTTCTTGCAAATTTGGCAAGGCACTCACATCTAACATCAACTGATCCATCGTAATTGTGCCAATTTGTGGCACTCTTACACCTCGAATGATCGCCTGCATTTTTTGGGAAAGATTGCGAGGAACACCGTCAGCGTAGCCAATTCCGACGACAGCAAGGCGGAGTTCTTGTTCTGCTACAAATTGATGTCCGTAGCTGACACCAGTTCCCTGGGCTATATTTTTTACTTGTGTTACTCGCGCTTTCACTTGTAAAACAGGCTTGAGATCGATGCGATCTCGCAAATGAGGAGCCGGGTAAAGTCCGTAAACAGCCAAACCGACACGCACCATGTCGTAGTGCAATCCTTTGTCAGCGAGGGTAGCGGCTGAATTTGCCAAGTGCAAGTAAGGTGGTTCTATTCCCATTGCTTTAATTTGAGCGATCGCACTTTCAAATCGTGTATGTTGTTCGTTCATGACAGTGGGATCGAGACTATCTGCTGTTGCTAAGTGGGAATAGATGCTAGCAATTTTCAAATGAGGTAATCGCTGTACAAGCTGAACAAATTCACCTGAGCGCTGCCAATCAGTTCCCAATCTCGACATTCCCGTGTCCAATTTGATATGTACTGGTAAATGGGAATCACAGTTGATGGCTTCTAAAGTGTTGGAAAATATTAAGGCTTGCTTGGGACTGGAGAGGGTTGGTTGAAGCGAATAGTGAGCGAGCGCATGAATTTGCTCTAAAGTATAAGTTGCACCTAAAATCAAAATTGGAGCTTTGATTCCTGCTTCTCGCAATTGAATTCCTTCTGGAACCGTTGCGACGCCCAGCCAACTTGCTCCCGATTTTAAAACAGTTTGGGCAACTATCACCACTCCATGTCCATAAGCATCAGCTTTTACCACAACCATGAGTTGGGTACGAGCTGACAAGAACCGCCGTAACTGCTGTACATTGTGTGACAACGCAGCTAAATCGACTTCCACCCAAGCACGTTGCGAAAACCAGGCGTAAGTGTCGCACTGTTGATAATCCGTAATACTGGGGCTTTGCTCGTGCCTTAACATGATTAACTTGCTCCTCTCACACCTGGGCTTTGCTTCTTAGTCATTGTGTTTCTTTATTCGTGTCTCTACAAGTTACTCCCGAACAATAAAAAAAATTTCACTCTTAGAATGGCTAATTGCGAGAGAGCAATATCGTTGAATACTGATTGCTCATGTCCATTTATGTGTTAATATATGTAAAATTAATACCTTGAGCCTTTTTCAATGGGTAAGGTTTTAGTTCTGAATGCCTCTTACGAACCACTCAACATTACTAGCTGGCGGCGAGCTGTAGTGTTGTTGCTCAAAGGCAAGGCAGAGCGTGTTGAATTCAATAACAAGCTACTCTATACAGAGTTTCCGCTTCCCACGGTCATTCGGTTACGCCACTATGTGCGCGTTCCTTACAAGGAAATCCCTTTGACTCGTCGAAATATATTGCACCGTGACGGTCATACTTGTCAATACTGTAGTTATACAGGAGACGAGCTAACCCTAGACCATGTTATTCCGCGATCGCGCGGGGGTGGCGATAGCTGGGAAAACATTGTGACAGCCTGCGTGCGTTGCAATGTAAGAAAGGGAAACCGCACACCTCACGAAGCCCACATGCTATTGCGGCATCCGCCGCGCCGACCTTATAGCAGTCTTTATTTTGAGGTCAGCAAACACCTCAAAAGCGGGATGCATCAAGAATGGCAAAAGTATGTTATTGGACTTTGATTCAGCTAACCAACTAGCAAGTACAAACATGGCTCGTGACCGACCTTGACACTTTAACATAGAAGGACGCTTTCTACCGAGCATCTGTTCTGGAAATTTTCCCAAGTCATTGTAAACGTTGGGCTATAAAGGTGTGAGTCATAATAAATAACTATTAAATAATGTATTGACAAAAAAATACACTGGAAGGTATAGTGCAAAACCTCTTTGTTTTTGCGAAGATCTGAATGTGTAGTGGAATTCCTATGAGAATTTAAGTGAAGCACCGATTAATATGTTGAACAAACTATAAGCAAGGAGTCAAAATTCAGAGTACTTTTCAGGTGAGAGTCTTAGACTTCACCTATTTTCCGATTTTAGTCGGATTTTCAACTCAATCTTGATAAAAACCGTCTGCCAAAAATTAACACATCCACTCTCATTGACTTGATTAACAGATGATTCCTCCATAGTACAAGTTCCCAGATTAGTCGGGAAAATCAGTCTAAAATCAGCGCATTTAATGCCGAAGGATATAGACGGTGGATAAATATAAGCATCCGAAATCAAATGATGGATATCAGGAGCCTTAAAGTTCTTAAAAAGTTATAATATGCAATTTAAACCTTCCCTGACTCAGTTTGAAAGTTTGCCCTTAACAACAGATCAGACTCCAGATGATGCTGAAGTAGATAGACAGTTAGTTGACAATTCATCCAAGCAGTATACTCAAGGATTGACGAGTGAAGTCAATTATCTTGGTCCACGCTGTAATTTGTTAGCAAATCAAAAAGCTGAAGAGTTTCGTCAGATGTTGTCAAAACATCGACAAGAGCGTCAACTCGTTATCCTGCAAGATTTTCCTGATCCTGATGCTTTGTCATGTGCTTGGACTTATCAATTAATTGCTCAGCAATATGATATCAAGTGTGACATCATTTATGCTGGCGCTCTCAGCCATCAAGAAAATATTGCCTTGGTAAGACTGACAAATCTACCAGCCCAGCGTTGGACGACGCAAACTTTGAAAAGCAAAGATTTGTCCTCATATCATGGTTTCGTGTTAATTGATAGCCAAGGAACGACTTCTAACCTGCTCACTGTAGTGCAAGAAGCGAAAATTCCCCTAGTAGTGGTGATTGACCATCACAATTTACAGGGAGATATCACTTCAGAGTTTGTTGACATTCGTCCTTTTGCACGAGCAACAGCCACGATTTTTACTCAGTATTTACAGGCTGGTTTATTGACGTTAGATAGCAGTATTGCTCAGCACGTGAAATGTGCTACTGCCTTAATGCATGGCTTGCGTTCAGACACAAACAGGTTGATGCAAGCCCAGGAAGAAGATTTCATGGCAGCAGCCTATCTCAGTAGATTTTACGACTCCCAACTGCTAAATGCGGTATTACAAGCAACTCGCTCCAAACGAGTTATGGACGTGATCGAGCGATCGTTGAAAAACCGGATTGTGCAAAATAACTTCTCTATAGCTGGCGTTGGCTACCTACGATACGATGATCGCGATGCTATCCCCCAAGCTGCAGATTTTCTCGTAACAGAAGACAATGTACACACTGCCGTGGTTTATGGCATTGTTCATGATGAAGATGAAGAACTGGAAGTGGCGATTGGCTCCTTAAGAACCAGTAAACTTACCCTTGACCCTGATGAGTTTATTAAAGAAGCCTTTGGACAAGATAGCAGTGGACGCTTTTTTGGCGGTGGTAGGACAAGTGCAGGGGGATTTGAAATTCCTATAGGCTTCTTATCTGGAGGTAACGAAAATCCTGCTTACGCGAAAATGAAATGGGAAGTTTTCGATACCCAAATCAAGCAGAAACTGCTGAAACTGGTGAATCCTAAGGATAACCCCATAGATTCAGAGTAGATCGTGGTTAGTGGTACTTTTTAAGTACTAACAACTAACAACTCTCTCATGGAACTTTATTTAATTCGTCATGGAATAGCTGAAGAGAAGCGATCTGATATCGATGACGAGCAACGCCATCTGACAAAAGAAGGAAGACAAAAAACCGAAAAAGTTGCTCAGCAACTGAGAAAGTTGGGTTTGCAGTTTGATTTCATTGCTACCAGTCCCTTAGTACGTGCCCGTCAAACGACTGAAATCCTTGTGGCAAGCGGACTGGTTTCTCACATAGAGGAATGTATGCACCTTGCTCCTCAGGGTGATATTCACTGTTGGGTTAAAGACTGGTTAGAACCAAGAAAATATTCGCCTCAAATCCAACTCGCACTAGTGGGACATGAGCCCGATTTGGGGTATTGGGCAGAAATTCTTGTCTGGGGTCAAGCTAAAGCCGGCCTAGTCTTGAAAAAAGCAGGTATGATTGGATTAAAACTACCAGAAGAAGGATCTCCCTTGGGTCGCAGTCAGATGTTTTGGTTGACGCCACCTAAGTACTTGCTTTGACAGTTTTCGCCCTTTCCGAAAGAATTGATGTTAGAACGGATACTGTTATGGTGATTTCTGGTAAATTTACCAAAGCAAATTTTTCTAAAAGCAAATGGTGTTGCCATGATGGTGTGCGAATTCAAGCCTGGTTTGGAGGGCATTCCCGCCGCCGAATCCAGTATTAGCAATGTTGATGGACAAAACGGAATACTAGAATATCGTGGCATCCGGATTGAAAATCTGGCTTCTCAAAGTACATTTCTAGAAACTGCTTATCTTTTGATTTGGGGTGAGTTACCCAAAAAAGAAGAACTAGCAGAGTTTGAACATGAAATTCTCTACCACAGACGGATCAAATACCGCATTCGGGATATGATGAAGTGCTTTCCCGAAAGCGGGCACCCGATGGATGCCCTGCAAGCCTCTGCTGCGGCATTAGGTTTATTCTACTCACGCCGAGATTTGCACAACCCCATATACATCCGGGATGCTGTTGTTCGGCTGTTAGCAACAATTCCAACAATGGTAGCAGCATTCCAGTTAATGCGAAAAGGCAATGATCCAGTACGTCCTCGTGATGATTTGGACTATGCCGCGAACTTTTTGTATATGCTGAGTGAGCAAGAGCCAGATCCACTAGCAGCGAGAATTCTTGATGTCTGCTTGATACTTCATGCCGAACATACGATGAATGCTTCCACCTTTAGCGCTCGAGTGACGGCTTCCACTCTGACAGATCCCTACGCAGTGGTTGCAAGCGCTGTGGGAACCTTGGGAGGAACCCTGCATGGCGGAGCTAATGAAGAAGTTATTCAGATGTTGGAAGACATTGGTTCAATGGAAAATGTCCGTCCGTATGTGGAGAATTGTCTGGCAACCAAAGCTAAGATTATGGGTTTTGGGCATCGCGTGTACAAAGTGAAAGATCCACGCGCCACGATTTTGCAAAACTTAGCAGAACAGCTTTTTGCGAAGTTTGGGCACGACAAATACTATGACATCGCCCAAGAACTCGAGCAGATAGTAGAGGAAAAACTCGGTCACAAAGGGATTTATCCTAATGTTGACTTTTATTCGGGGTTGGTGTACAAAAAATTGGGAATTCCCACAGACTTGTTTACACCAGTATTTGCGATCGCTCGTGTCGCTGGTTGGCTGGCTCACTGGAAAGAACAGCTTGCCGAAAACCGTATTTTTCGTCCTACCCAAGTTTATAACGGTCGCCAAGACTTTCCTTATACACCCATTGACCAACGGTAGAACAAGGAGAGTGGGGAGTAGGGGAGCAATTGAGGAGCATAACTCTCAATACCCCACTCCCTCATTTTTAAGTCAGGCAAAAACCAACCAACGATATACTAAGCATGGGAAGTGTCATTTATCTTAGATTTTGCTCAATTTAGGCAAAGATAATGGTAGGTGAATTGACGTTCTTAACACAGTAGTTGGTATTTGGTCGTTGATTGTTGATTGTGAGTTGTTGGTGAGAAGAGCATGCATGACGCGTTTTCCTCTGTCCAGGCGAGGAGTACGCGCTATAGGATTGTCAAAAAGTTACCACTAACAACTAAAAGTTAACAGTTAATAGCCAAAAGCTAATAGCTAATAGTTATTAGCTAACTTTCCATCAATGACTTAAAGGGCGGAAACATGAACTCAGGAATTGACCTGCAAGGAACTTTTATCAAATCCCTCATAGAACTGGGATTGCCATCTGACATTGCCAAAGCAATTTGGATGCCACTACCGATGACACTGATGCTCATTGGCGCAACGGTAGGCGTACTAGTCTGTGTTTGGTTGGAACGGAAGATTTCGTCAGCAGCACAGCAGCGGATTGGTCCTGAATTCATTGGACCGGCAGGTTTGCTGGCTCCTGTGGCAGATGGTCTCAAACTCGTTTTTAAAGAAGATGTGGTACCAGCAAAGTCAGACAACCTGCTGTTTACCCTTGGTCCTGTAATCGTTGTGCTGCCAGTCTTTGTTTCCTATTTGATTGTGCCTTTTGGCCAGCATTTAATCATTTCAGATGTAGGAATGGGAGTCTTTTTGTGGATTGCCTTGTCTAGCATTCAACCGATTGGTTTGTTGATGGCAGGTTATGCATCCAATAACAAATATTCCCTACTGGGTGGTTTGCGAGCTGCAGCGCAGTCTATCAGCTATGAGATTCCTCTCGCACTGTCTGTGATGGGTGTTGTGATGATGTCTAACAGCCTCAGCACGATTGACATTGTCAATCAGCAATCCGGCTACGGCATTTTGGGATGGAACGTTTGGCGGCAACCAGTCGGTTTTATTATCTTCTGGATATCCGCCCTTGCCGAATGCGAACGAATGCCGTTTGACTTACCAGAAGCTGAAGAAGAAATAGTCGCAGGTTATCAAACTGAATACTCGGGGATGAAATTTGGTTTGTTTTACGTGGCTTCCTACGTTAACCTCGTGCTTTCTGCACTATTGGTATCAATTTTATACCTTGGCGGCTGGGATTTTCCGATTCCCATTAGCCTAATAGCAAGCTGGTTGGGAATCAGCGAAGCAAATCCCGTGTTGCAGATTGTAGACGCTTCACTAGGAATTACCATGACTTTATTGAAAGCCTACTTCCTAGTCTTTTTCGCAATTCTGTTGCGTTGGACAGTACCACGCGTTCGCATTGACCAATTGTTAGATTTAGGATGGAAGTTCTTGCTGCCAGTAGCTTTAGTTAATTTACTCTTAACCGCAGCCCTGAAACTCGCTTTCCCCTTTGCCTTTGGAGGGTAACGAGGAATGGGTAATGGGGAAAGCGAAATCTGGCAATTCCTAATTACCCATTCCCAAAATCCAACCGTTTGTTATACAAAAGGAGTAGAAAGACATACTATGCTAAAGTTCCTCAAGCAAGTTGGTGATTACGCTAAAGAAGCAGTCCAAGCTGGTCGCTACATTGGTCAAGGTTTGGCTGTTACATTTGACCACATGCAACGGCGTCCAGTTACCGTACAGTATCCATACGAAAAACTGATTCTAAGCGAGCGGTTTCGGGGTAGAATTCATTTTGAGTTTGATAAGTGTATTGCCTGCGAAGTCTGTGTTCGAGTCTGCCCGATCAACTTACCTGTAGTGGATTGGTCATTTGACAAAGCTAGTAAAAAGAAAAAGCTCAACCACTATAGTATTGACTTTGGAGTCTGTATCTTCTGCGGTAACTGTGTGGAATATTGTCCTACAAACTGTTTATCAATGACAGAAGAGTATGAACTTTCCACCTACGATCGCCATGAATTGAATTATGACAACGTAGCGCTGGGTCGTCTTCCTTATAAAGTGACAGATGACCCAATGGTAACTCCCTTACGCGAACTGGTTTACCTACCAAAAGGCGTTATGGACCCCCACGGTGTGCCAAGTGATGCACCTCGTGCTGGCAATCGCCCAGAAGACCTTGTGCAGCAGGAAAAGTAAATTTTAGTTGTTAATTGTTAATTGTTGATTGTGCCTAGAACGATCAACAATCAACAATCGACTACCAACAACCAACCAAAGGACAAAAAAGTGAATTTAGCCCAAGGAGTACAAGTTGTTTCATTTGGCATACTAGCTGTAATGATGATTGGGGCAGCACTGGGTGTAGTGTTATTAGACAGTATTGTCTATTCAGCCTTTTTGCTAGGTGGTGTGTTCATCAGTATTGGTGGACTATATCTCCTGCTAAATGCTGATTTCGTAGCAGCAGCACAATTACTCATTTATGTTGGCGCGGTCAACGTATTAATATTGTTTGCCATTATGTTGGTGAACAAGCAGCAAAATTTTGTCCCCTTCCCGACAGCTTGGGTGCGTAAAGCTCTTACAGGTATAGTGAGTTTGGGATTGTTTGCACTTCTGAGTACCATGGTTTTGGTAACACCTTGGTCGATTTCTACTGCAGTTCCGACTAAGGACACCATAGTTGTTATTGGTCAGCATTTGTTCAGTGACTTTTTACTGCCTTTTGAACTGGCTTCGATTTTGTTGTTAATATCCATGGTAGGCGCGATTATTCTAGCGCGTCGCGAGTATTTACCAGAGCAAATAATATCTCCAGACAATCGCCAACCTGTTTTAACCTTGCCAGAGCGTCCTAGAGAACTGGCATCAGTCGGCGATGCTAGCCGGAATATTCAGTAATCAGCGTCAGTTGTTAATGTCGGGGCGGGTTTAATCTATATAACTTGTCAGGAAAAACGCACAATCTTGTCAACCCCGCCCCTACAGTGGTTAGTAGTTAATAGAAAATACAATTGACAACTCGTTGTTAATGGTTGGTGATGAATAAGTAGTATAAAATGCAACCAACAACGAGGAGTGAATAGTTAGTGATTAGTCGCTTTCTTAAACCAATAACTATCAAACCACAACCAGCAATTAACAATTAACGACCAACAACTAGCACCCAAAAAATAAGTAATCATGCAAATCCAGTACTTTTTATTACTAGCAGCAGCTTTATTTTGTATCGGTATTTATGGCTTGATTACCAGCCGCAATGCCGTGCGAGTATTGATGTCGATTGAGTTGCTGCTCAATGCAGTCAACCTAAATTTGATGGCTTTTTCTAACTACCTAGACTCAGTGATGATTAAGGGTCAGGTGTTCACTGTTTTTGTGATAACTGTAGCGGCAGCTGAGGCGGCGGTAGGTTTAGCGATTGTGCTAGCGATATATCGCAATCGTGATACGGTTGATATGGAACAATTTAATCTCCTCAAGTGGTAGTTCTGTGGAACTAAAGCATGTCATTATTGCTTATAAAGCGCGAGACCCCCAAAGTCAACGCTGGGCAGAAATCTGTGCTAAGCAACTAGAACATCGTCAATGCCAGGTGTTAATGGGACCAAGTGGACCAAAAGATAATCCTTATCCGGTGTTTTTGGCGTCCGCAGTACAACCCATAGATCTGGCTTTGGTGCTGGGTGGGGACGGTACTGTTTTAACTGGTGCCAGACATTTAGCTCCAGCCGGCATTCCCATTTTAGGGGTAAATGTGGGAGGTCATCTGGGGTTTTTAAGTGAGTCAGTTGAAGAGTTTCAGGATACGGAACGAGTCTGGGATCGTCTGAATGAGGATAGATATGCTATCCAAAGGCGGATGATGTTGCAAGCCGCAGTGCATGAGGGTCACAGCACAAATTTAGAACCAGTGAGCGATCGCTATCTCGCTTTGAATGAAATGTGTGTCAAGCCCGCTTCCGCTGACCGCATGATTACCTCAATTTTAGAGATGGAAATTGACGGTGAGGTCGTAGATCAATACGTAGGAGATGGATTAATTATTGCTACACCTACGGGTTCAACGGGTTATACGGTTTCTGCTAACGGTCCAATTATTCACGATGGTATGGAAGCCATTACCATCACTCCGATCTGTCCGATGAGTCTTTCAAGTCGTCCCATTGTCTTACCTCCAGGATCCGTTCTCAGCATCTGGCCTTTGGGAGATTATGATTTGAGTACCAAGCTATGGACAGATGGAGTATTAGCCACATCGATTTGGCCCGCACACCGTGTTGATGTGCGGATGGCTGATTGTCGGGCAAAGTTTATCATTTTGCGGGAAAACAATTCGTATTATCAGACCCTGCGAGAAAAGCTACAGTGGGCAGGAACCAGGGTTAGGTATAGTAGTAATCATCAAGCCAGTTGATTGAGGTATATACATGATATTTTACCGCAGGTCGCATACGCTTGTACGTTGTGTTTAAAGGTGCGATCCTTTCCGTCATGACTCGATGAATTATTGGTTAATGAAATCAGAACCAGAAGTCTATAGCATTGCTGACTTGCAACAGCAGTGCGAGACGATCTGGGACGGCGTTCGCAATTATCAAGCTCGTAATTTTCTCCGTCAAATGCAGGTAGGAGATTTAGCTTTTTTCTATCACTCCAACACCAAACCTCCTGGTATTGTCGGGTTAATGCGTGTCATGGAAACAGGTATTATTGACCAGTCCCAGTTTGATCCTAATAGTCAATACTACGACTCTAAATCAACTCTCGAATCTCCTCGTTGGCAAACAGTAGTCGTCGAATTTGTCGAAACTTTTTCTCATACTATCTTACTGTCAACACTTAAAGAGAAGTTTACCCCAGAGGAACTAATGGTGGTTAGACAGGGACATCGTTTATCGGTAATGCCCGTTTCGGAAGAAGTGGCTCTAAAGATTCTGGTAATGAAAATCTCAGGACACTCATAAATAACCCACTACACTGTACCAAGCGCTGATCACAAATCTTCTCAGGTGGGAGTAGCTAAGCGAGAGTGCTTCACCAAACAAGGCAAAAGTTAAAAGTGAGCCAGCTCGGACGCCACATGCCGTGAGAGCTGGCTGACCCTCCTGCAGCAGTGGCTCATCTTGGGGGAAACCCCCAAGATCGCGCTGGCTCACTTTTTACTTTTTTAAGCTATGCTGTTGTGTTAGCTATTCTTTTCTAAAAATGAGCGATTCCTACAAGATATATTGTGAGCGCTCTGATTAAGTAGTTTTCTTCAACTTCTTGAGAAATCCGGCTATGCGGCATCTTATACTTGCTCCGAATTGGTTGCGGTTTTTAATTGTGGTGCTGTTGATGCTGGGTATATTTTTCCGCTTCTTTAATCTTGAAAACAAAGTTTACTGGCATGATGAAACTTATACATCGTTGCGGATTTCTGGTTACACAGCCGTCGAAGCCAAGCAGCAAATCTTTAATGGTCATGTCATTACAAAAGAAGAATTTGCCAAGTTTCAGCACCCCAATTTAGAAAAAGGTTTTGGTGACACAATAAAGTCTTTGGCAATAGAAGATCCACAACATCCACCGCTTTATTATGTAGTAGCCCGATTCTGGGTACAAATTTTTGGCAACTCAGTCACGGCAATCAGAAGTTTGTCGGTGTTGATCAGCTTACTAGTTTTTCCCTGTGTTTATTGGCTGTGCCGAGAATTATTTAAAGTGCCATTATCTGTACCTTACCTGATAATCGCACTTATAGCTATCTCTCCAATTCAGCTGAGCTATGCCCAGGAAGCACGAGAATACATTTTGTGGGCAGTCACTATATTACTATCTAGCGCCTCACTGCTACGAGCTATGCGACTCGAATCAAAACAGCAGTCAGAACGAGACCACATTTATACTTGGGGAATTTATACAACTACTTTAGTGTTCGGATTCTACACATCTTTATTAAGTGGATTTGTCGCAATTGCTCATGGAATTTATGTACTTGCAATTTCTAGATTTGGCTGGACTAAAACACTAAAATCTTATTTGATTGCATTGTCTGTGGCATTTTTAGTTTTCATACCTTGGATTTTCGTTGTTATAGCTAACTTTAAGCAATTCCGTGCTTCCACAGCTTGGACAACGATGAAGATCCCTTTGTTACGGTTAATCCAAGCTTCGCTACTGCAAGTAAGTCGGATTTTTGTTGATTTTAACTTGGGAATTGATAATAATTTAAACTATTTAATTA
>JAQYWN010000152.1 GCA_029379265.1 Rhizonema sp. NSF051 | reverse complement strand
CAGAATTCTAGATATTTATGAAGAATTAAGGTTTTTCAGATAACTCATAAGCGATCGCCAGGAACTCTCTTCATCTTGCTGCACGTGGTAATTCCTTTTTAGAGGAATAAAGCCTGATCATTTTGTCTCACTGCGTAAATCCTATTTCCGCCGAATTTCTACAACTAGGCGCAACAAGCTATTGGTAGAGGAACAGAAAATAGGAGTGTGAAACAATGTTTTGGAAGTTATTGATAAGTATTTTACTCTTACCCAGTTGTTTGGGATTTGAGGTGGCATCGGCATCTATCAAAAATGAGGTTCAGACATTGCCTAAGTCTGAGGAATTGGAATCTTTCTCTCAGAAACAGGTTAATCAAAATGTCGTGAGTTTATCACCTACACTCACAGAATATTCTTCGATTTCTAGCGATCGCAAATCTGATAGTAGTGAATTGCAGTACAAAACACTCAATCAACCGTATCTGATTGCCCATCATTATAACGATTGTTATCACCAAGGGAATTACCGTCACAGCTACAACTCTTATCACCATTATTACCATCCCCAAAGGCAGAGGTATTATCTTCGGGGCTTCTTCTATCCTGACAACGTTCAATACCACCGTAGCTACGAGCATCACAACTATTACCGTCCCTCAGGATATCGTCACTACTACCACAACTATTACCGTCCCTCAGGATATCGTCACTACTACCACAACTATTCCCATCCCTGTGGAGGATATTGTGGGCATTCCAATCATGGGTACTACTAAGAACTGATGTGACGTAAGATAATAAGATCCCCGACTTCTTGAAGAAGTCGGGGATCTTATTTAACCATAACCTGAATTAAGAAAAAAGCCAGAGCTGCACTACCCAAAGGAACTGTTAAATTGTCAACACCTAGAAGCGAAACAGTTTCTAATCCAGTCGCAACTAAAGCTACTATTAAAGATACGACCCAAGTTTGCCAAATATTACCTTGTACACCAAGAAAAATTAAACTACATATTATATAGCTGACAATGGTCATGGCCAAAGAACCTTCCCAGCTTTTCTGCACTCCGAAAACTTTGTAATGATGTTTCCCGAAACGCTGCCCAATTAGGGCTGCTAACCCATCTCCCCATGCCATAATTAAAACTCCCAGTGCTGCGTACTGAGGTTGTTGTAAGTACCAGAACCAAGCAATCAAAACACCAACACTCACAGCATAGAAAAATGTCCCGAAACTTTTGCGTCCTACGCTGTTAATTCCAGGAAGAATCGGAAATAGATAGGACAATAAAGTGATAGCACTGGCTAAAATCGAAGCTGTAATGCCTACACTTGCCGGAATATTTAGCCACCAAGCAAGCAAAATTACATTGCCGGTACCAATATGGACTATTTTCCGCACGATTTCCGGATCGTCTTTGGCGAGATAATTCACTCCCCATGCAATCAGGAGGATAAGCGACAGCCAAGTTGCAACGCTGGCAAGTTGCAGCCATAAAGGGCGGATTGACTCTAAATCGGGAAATGAACTCAGCAAAGGTGGAACTAGATGTAAAATATAAACCTTTATCTCTACTTTATTAGATTTGGGCTACAACGATGAAACAATTATTGATTTTGCCAATTCGATTCTACCGAATGTTTATTTCGCCAATGTTTCTACCGACTTGTCGGTTTCAACCAACTTGTTCTATGTATGCTATTCAAGCAATTGAAAGATTTGGAGTGTGGCGCGGTAGTTGGTTGGCAATTCGACGCATCCTCCGTTGTCATCCATTTCATCCCGGTGGCTACGATCCAGTGCCGGAGGAATAGGAAGATAAAAGCGCATAGAAGCAAACATAACATCTACGTCCGTCAATGATATAACAACTAAACAAAATTTAAATGCGACCTTATCATCAAATACCAATTGTTGAGTGTGGTGAACCGTTGGTAGAAATTCCTTTAGAACTATTTGCAGTGGAGTCTCCTCATCCTTATAAAAAGTTGGGTGCACCTTATGGCAAACACTCACCTTATTTTCTTCGTCAAAGCGTTGTAGATAGCTTGATCGAAGCCCAAAACTGTCTACAATTACTGCGTCCTCACTGGTTGATTCAAATCTTTGATGCTTATCGTCCCGTCGCAGTGCAACAGTTTATGATAGATTACACTTTTGCTGAAGCTGTGCAAAGGGCAGGACTTACCAAGACTGAATTATCCTTAGCCAAAAGCCAGACGATTTGGGAGGAGGTTCATAAAATTTGGGCTGAACCCAGTCTTGATCAAAAGACTCCACCTCCACACAGTACGGGTGCTGCTGTAGATGTGACTCTGGTGGATGATACCGGGAAAATAGTGAATATGGGTTCGGAGATTGACGAACTGTCTGAGCGATCGCATCCTCACTACTTTGCTTATCAGACTGAACCAAAAGCATTGAAATACAATGCTAATCGTCAGTTATTGCACAATGTCATGGCAAAAACTGGTTTTCAACGTCATTTAGGAGAGTGGTGGCATTTCTCTTTAGGCGATCAGATGTGGGCTTGGCTGAATAATCAAGCAAATCCAAACCTATCTACTACAGCACGTTTCGGGCGTATCCTCTAAGAATGCGTTACGCTATTCTACGCATCTTTAGGGTTTAATTCTTTTAACTCTTCTGTCGTATAAGTTCCGACTGGACTCCATGCCAAATAAGGGAGGAGTAACAGCGCTGCTATTTTGGAAGTCGGCAACACAGCAAGTGTTAATATGACTCCTAAAATAACACCAACGGAACCAGCAATTTCTCCAATATTAAGACTGCGTAACCTCAACATTAGAGGTATATAGGAGATGGTAACAATTTCCAGCAAAAGGTATAAACTCATCAGCAGCCAAGTCGTCAAACTGCCAGGATTTTTTTGCCAGACAATGTTCGCCGAAGCTGCACCGCTAACGAAAACCACTGTCCAAATCAACGGGATTAGAGGCTCAAAAACTAGCCATCGAGGACGTGTTAACTTTGCAAACCATTTCACATCGCGTGGTGTGATGAAGAAACTACCAAACTCGATTAATAAAGTTACCGCTCCAATGACCATCCAAGATTTAAGCATGCACTATACTCTTTAACGTCAATTTTGTCAACTTATATCGATGATGGCAATTGAGCGTAGGAGTTTAATCAGTCCAAAGTTTGAATATTATGTTATTGGTTGTGTCTCTCCAGTTTTCAAGCATCTTGAGGATTTAGGCGAACCATTGCCCAAGTCGTATAAGTTCCAATTGGACTCCAAAGCAAATAAGGAACGAGTAATAGTGCGGCCGTTGCAGAAATAGGTAGAACGATGAAGGCTAATATCAGACTGATAATGAAACCTATTCCACCAATAATCGTGCCCACTTTGAGACTACGAACCCTGAACATGACAGGGGTGTAGGCAATAGTCACAATTTCTAGAAGCAGGTAACCCCCCATAAGATACCAAGTCGTGTTGGTTCCGGGATTCTTTTGCCAGATATTATAGGCTGACCAAGCACCGCAAATAAAGATGACAGTCCAAATCAGTGGAATTGCTGCTTCAAAAACCAGCCATCTTGGTCTTTGTAAACGTTTGAACCACTGGCGATCGCCAGGAGTGATGAAATTAGCAGCCAATGCAACTAAGAAAGCTACACCCCCAATCACCATCCAAGGTTTGATCATAGCAATTAGTAGTAATTAGCAATTAGTAGCCTTCACGAGTGTTTTGCCACTTAGATATGACTACTATATTTAGATTGTCTCAGTTTAGAGGCACATTACTCATCAGTCGTTAGTGCGATCGAGCTTATCAGGGGACACATTAAGTTATGACCAAATTATCTCGATGAATGACTGTTTCCGCACCTTCATAACCTAAAATAGCGGCAATTTCGCGAGAATGACGACCACTAATTTTTTGCAATTCCACACTAGTGTAGTTTACGAGTCCTCTGGCGATTTCGCTACCGCTTTGGTTGCACAACAGCACTGCATCCTGAGTGTCAAACTCCCCTTCCACTCTTGTAATACCAGTTGCTAACAAAGACTTCCCAGATTGGGAAATTGCTACGACGGCTCCGTCATCTAAATACAATTTTCCCAGAGGTAATGAACCGTATGCTATCCAGCGTTTACGCATAGAAGTTGGTTCTGGTTGTGGCTCAAAGTGAGTCCCAATGGGTTCTCCTTGTATAATTTTTAGGATATTATTGGGAAACTTTCCTTCGGTAATTACGGTATAAACACCAGATGAAGTAGCGATTTTAGCTGCAGAAATTTTTGTCACCATACCACCAGTTCCCCATTGGGAACCTTGAGTGCCTGTATCTACCTGCAATTGTGTGAATTCTTTAATGTTTTTTACTAAACTAATAGGCTGGGCGTCTGGTACAGAACGGGGATCGGCTGAGTATAAGCGATCTACATCAGTAAGTAAAAATAGCCAATTTGCTTGTACTACGCTGGCAACCAGAGCCGAAAGGGTGTCATTATCTCCAAATTTCAATTCTTCTACTGCCACTGTGTCATTCTCATTCACTACCGGAATGACTCCCAGTGTTAATAATTCTTTAAAGGTATTGTAGATATTACGATAGCCGCTACGCTTTAGGAAATCGCTGCGGCTCAGCAAAACTTGGGCAATTGGCTGTTGCAAAGTTGTAAATAAATCGTCGTATATCCGCATTAACCTGCCTTGCCCTACAGCTGCTACTGCCTGTTTCAATGCGATCGCCTTTGGGCGTTCTGTTAAACCTAAACGCGCACAACCCACACCTACAGCACCTGAGGAAACTAAAATCACTCGATGACCAATACCTCGCAAGTGTGAGAGGGTTTCTGCTAAAGTAGCGATGGTGGAAAGCGCTAGCTGTCCAGTTTCTGGTTGGGTAAGGCTGGACGTACCAATTTTAACGACTATTGTTTGGGTCATCACAAAAGTTAGGAGTTAGGAATTATGAGTTATGAGTTATGAATTTTAACTCTTCACTCTCAACTTTGGTCTTAATTCAGACCCAATACAACTTTATGAGTTATCATTTAGGATTTTCGACTCCTAACTCCTCACTGAAATTGTAAAGCGCCAATCCTTCTATAATTGAAGGCTGACGCTTTACGAATGTATGTTAACTTACTATTGCTAGAGTCTTTAATTAGCTGACTCCATATTATTTATACTCATAATAATCGCCGTTTTTTGTCTGTTTCCTAACTTTTTTAATTATTTCTTTATATTCAATTTTTGTTTCGATTTGTAAACTTTGATAACTCTTTGTTTTTAGGAGTAATCGAAGCTCCTAAAATTTCCGAAACCCAGACTTCAAAATTGCGGATTGGATGGGAACGCAAAGCGGCATCTGAATGAACAATTGGTTCGACTAGGATTGTAAACATTCCCATGCGATTACCCACTACTATATCTGTAAATAAGCGATCGCCCACCATCCCTACTTGATTCACTGGCAGATTCATTGTCTTAAGTGCTTGCCTAATCTTACGTCGTGAGGGTTTAGCTGCACCTAAGAAGTAAGGAAGATCGAGAGAACGAGCAATTCCACCAATACGGTATTCACTGAGATTATTACTTACCAAGGAAAGTGTTGTGCAAGAGCGTACAAGCTCAACCCATTGTTTCAATTCTGGGGAAGCTGACGCTACTCTCACTGGTACTAAAGTCTCATCGACATCCAACACTAGTCCCTTCAATTCGTATTTTTGGATGATTTCTGGAGTGAGATTCAACACTGAACCTTGTAATATCAAGTCAGGCTGTAAAAGTTTATTCCAGCGCATAGTTCACTCATGAATTAATAATTTATTAGTTACGAGTAAGGAGTTAAAAGTTTTAATTCATAACTCCTAACTCCTCACTTATAGCAATAGAAGTAAGTATACAGCCGTTAAGCTTTTCTTGAGGTTGGTATTTGGAAAAAAGGGGATTGGTTATTGGTAATATATTCTTTCGTGCGATTCCCTATACCCATAACCTACTCATGAATTGCCTATTACCACCCGCTATTCAACTTCGTTGAACAGATGTTCTTCTAAAAGCGGTTGAACTTTGCGGAACTCTTCTGGAGACAGTAATTCATGGTTACCCGTTTTCGATGTCCGTGCAAAAAACAACAGTGGATCGAGGGGAGTGTAAATTGCATACTCCCGATCCTCATAGTAAAAGCTTGTTAGTAGCTGTAATTGCTCTGGTTCCAAATCAGCATTTTCATCTTCGATTTCTAAGGTAAAGAGTTCTGACTCTTCTACTGGTGGTAATTCACCAGCGACGGTGAGAGCGTAAGCCGTGTTTTTCAGGAGCAAATTTTGTTCGGCTAAAACAGCTTGAGCCGTCCCAAAAATTTGGTTAATTATCTGATCATCTTCTACAAGAATAGCTTCTTCTTCTTCGCCATCACCTTGCCAAGCAAAAATTTCCACAGGTGAATCAACTGGAAGAAGTAAAACATACTCTTGCTCATCCACGACCAGCGAATGTTCAATATAACATTCGAGCGATCGCTCTTGCTCATCCATCAAAATGATGGAACCGACTTGAGCATTATCATTTTCTTCAGGAAATTGTGAGGGAGACATAGCCAAGGTGTGGAATTATATATACCAGTAATTTATAGAAGTTGCTCAACTGTTTTTTAACAGTTAATGTCAATCAAATAACAATTTTTCTGGTTTATCAGTATTAGAATATCATGCAAAAAGATATAATAGTCAGCAAAGACCTCTTTCGATTTTGGAGCTAGCTCGCTTCATGTCCAACCATTGTTGCAAAATCAAAGCTGCGGCTTTACGGTCGATTAATTCTTTATGACGTGATGGCGAACGATTTTCAGATATTAACATCTGCTCTGCTTGAAATGAAGTTAAGCGCTCATCTACATACTCCACGGGTAATTTGAGAACCTTGGCCACTTTTGTGATATACTTTTGCACTTGGTGAGCCTGAAATCCCAATGAACCATCCATTGAATAAGGTAGACCGACGACTAAGACTTGTACTTCACGCTCATCGACTAATTGTTTCATTTTCGCCACATCTAAATTGAACGATTTGCGTTCAATTGTAGTTATACCGCTCGAGATGAGTCCAGTGCGATCGCAACCAGCAACACCAATACGCTTGCTACCGACATCTAAACCCAAAGCGGAAATAAAAGGCTTTGGTTGCTTGTTTTCACAACTAAATTCAGTTGGAGGTATGGAGACAGGCGTATGTGGTAATACCCCGTTTTCTTCGGAAAACTCCCCATTCCCTCCTTGCTTCTGTGCTGTTGTTTCACACATCCTCGCTCAACTACTCCTGCTCTGCATCGGCTGATTCAGGTGGGCGTTGTGCTTCGACGCTAGAGTTACTGCAAGATAAATTGTTAGGCACTGATCTATCAGGTACCATCTGCTGTGTTGGTACCCATGACATCCCACCCGGTATTGGTTTGCGCGCTGGTTGCAAACCTTGCAACATCTCGGGTAACTGAATCCCTTCCAAGGAGACAAATTTCGACTCACGTACCTTATGCCATACCGAGCGAGACATGACTAAAGTGTGTTCGATCCGATTTGCCCCGATTTGCTCCAAATACTCTTCTCCCTCAGGTTGGTAGTCGGCTGAAGCTAGTTGCAACACTTGCTTGGGAAAATCCTGTGCAATGCGAGCAAGTTGGGATAGTAACTCTGGATACAGCCAAGTGTATGCTGGATGAACCATGAGTGTTGCTACATATGGTTCTTGACCTTTCCTGTCTAGGGAAATTTGAAAATAGCCTATTGCTGCTTTGCGCTGTGGTTCAAATACATAGCCACTTACGACTTCTGTTTTGCTCAACCACTGTTTGATTGCATCAGTTAAAGTGCCAAACAAACTTGTTTTAAAGTCTTGAGTTTGGCGATCAAAGACTTGCCGCATCAACGGTGGCATTGACGCTGTATCTAATTGATATAGCAATTGAGCATCAGCATTACTTACTGGTAGTAAATTTGGCAAGTCTGGCTCTGACTTTCCTAATTCAGCCAGTAATTCAGGTGTAATTTCCCAGTAAGTCATTTCTGCTAGGCGCTGAAATCCGTTTTGCCGATAAAGTGCCAACGCCTCTTTATCATTGATGTTGACTTCTAGTATCCATGTGCGAGCTTCTAGAATCGACTCAAAGCAATGCCGTAAAAGTTGCGAGCCAATTCCCAGATTATCTGTAGCACGATCTAGCATCACTCGGTCTACACGCCACGTACTTCTGGTGCGGTTAAAGGGCGATACTTTAACCATCCCCAGAAGCGTACGCCCCTGTTCTGCTACATAAGCACAAAAACGATACTGGAGTGGATTGGGAAACCAACTTAAAAACTTGAGGAACCCAAACCAACGGCGCAGTCCTTGTACTTGCTTACTTGCAACACTAGCGCCCTTGGGGGTGTAGGCTGCGAATGACTCTTTTGTTAGGCGATCAATTCCGTCCAAGTCCCGATGTTGGACTGGTCGGATAATAACGCTGAGATTTCGAGGAAGCAATGAAGTCATTTTCATTCGAGCCGCCATTCAGCCTTAAGTAACTGGATCAGATGAACTGCTGCTATAATTTTAACGGCTTTCTGCTCCTTGCCGTCCATCCAAAAGGGTGATTTTCATAAATAATCGCAAAAAGCAGATATGTTGAGAACGGCTGTCTTCGTTTACCCAACAAAACCTGCCTCTATCCTATTCTATTTCTTTTGACAATATTTCTTAATAATATCGAGAAACGAGCTTTTCAAAATTGGCTTGGGTTTGATGAAGTAATTGTTCTCGACTGTCTTCGAGTGTCTGCTTCAAGGGTGGAACCAGATTGCGGGCTTGCAGAGCCATATGAAGTTGTAAGTGAGCAACGTATTCACTAAAGTCTTCACGCACTGCTGCTGTGCCGATTAACAAATTTGATTCCATTGCCACTGTATTCTCCTCTACATTTGTTGTGCTGTTGATTCACATTAATATTTATCATGCTTATTTTGTCTTTATTCCGACTTTGCAATGAAGTTTAACTGTTTACTCACTATCGTGTGAAGAAACATGAAGTTTAGTAAAGAAACTTTGTTGAGTGACTCTGAGATTCTAAATCTTCTAATTCAACTCATAGGGAAATCCCTAAAAATAATACCAATTCCAAAAAAACTTCCCCAGCAGTTCATGAGAGTGAAAGAGAGTCGTAATCGCTTGCCTAGAAGCGAGGGTTGCTGACAAGGCGCTCTTCGAGGCGCTTCAATTCAAACAGATGGATACTTAAGGATGGTAAGTGCTGTATATCTCATCTTTACGTATAATTCCATACAAAATAATCAAGATGCGGGATAAAGCTACATTCTTTTTTTGGCTTTTCTCGATAAATAAAGGATTTTGATTTTAATACTGAGTGAATAAAGAACATCAATTTTTCCTGGTGCAAGATATGAGTCCCAAAGTGCATAAGAATGGGGAAGAAATTATTCCCCATTACCCATTAGTAGTATGAGTCTATATAACTGTTATAGTGATCGCGATCGCAGTCACCAGCTTATCTGTGTGTCAAAAATATATCAGAGCCGCTCTTCCTGATACAGGGTAAGTAATATGCACAGAATGGTTGAATATGAACTTATTCAAGAAATTTATCACAGCGATCAGACAGTTATTTATCGAGGTAAATCTCTCCGAAAACAACAATCAGTCATTATTAAAACTTTTAAAAGTGAGTATCCAACATTAGAAGAAATGGCTTTCTTAAAACATGAATATCAAATAGCCAAGAATTTAGATTTGGAGGGGATTGTCAAACCATTAAGTTTAGAAAATTATGGAAACGGGTTAGCCCTAATTTTGGAAGATGTAGAAGGACAATCACTACAAGATTATATTACATATAAAAAAATTGATTTAATAGATTTTCTCAAAATAGCAATTCAGTTAGCACAACCATTATCCGAGTTGCAGACGAGACAAATTACTCATAAAGATATTAAAAGTTCAAATATTATTATTAATCCAGAAACAGGGCAAGTTAAGATTACTGATTTTGCGCTCGCCTCAAATTTATCTAAAGAAAACGATATCATCAGTCATCCCAACATACTCGAAGGTACTTTAGCTTATATGTCACCGGAGCAAACCGGAAGAATGAATAGGTTTATTGATTACCGTACTGATTACTACTCCTTAGGAGTCACTTTTTATGAGCTTCTCACAAATCAACTACCGTTTTCATCTACAGACACAATAGAACTAGTGCATTGTCACATTGCTGAAAAAGCAATTCCACCCCATGTAGTCAATTCAGAAGTTCCCGTAGCGATTTCTGAAATTGTGATGAAATTATTAGCGAAAAATGCTGAAGATAGATATCAAAGTGCCTTAGGGATTAAGTACGACCTAGAGTTTTGTTTGACTCAACTACAGACAACAGATAACATACTTAACTTTATTATAGGAGCGCAGGATTTATCTGGTCAACTCCTCATTCCCCAAAAACTTTATGGTAGAGAGCAAGAAGTAGAAGCCTTATTAACAGCATTTGAACAATTGGCTACAGGATCTCAGGAGAAAGCTCAACCCAAAATCCGTCTTGAAAAGTTTGCCACGGAGGGAAACCAACGCTCTTATCCTCTGTCGGGAAAGCCGTCATTCGCACAGGCTCCTCCTTACAACTTTCCGCAAAGTCTGCCGGAGGGAAACTTCCGTCCGGCGAGCTTTGCGCAAAAACCGTATTGGAACGTTGGCGAAGTAAAATATCCTCAGTTTCTCTCTCGAATCACTGCTGAAGAAAAAACAGAAATTTCGACAAATCAGACAAATAAATCAAAAACGACATCAGGAAGTTTAGCCGCGCTTGATTTATCTACAGTTTTAAAAGCATCTCAAGCGATTTCTGAAGAAATTATTCTTGAGAAGTTACTCGATAAGTTAATGCAGATTGTTACGGAAAATTCCGGAACGCAAAAAGGGTTACTGTTTTTACAAATATCCAATAAACTTGTATTGGTGGCTGAAAGTTCTATGGAATTAGAGAAGGTAGTTGTCCTTCCTTTTATAGCTGTTGAAGAATGTCAGCATTTACCTACCTCTCTCATTAATTACGTAGAAAGAACTAATGAGACGGTAGTCCTCAATAATGCCGTAGAAGAAGGATTATTTACCAACGATCCTTATATACTCAAGTACCAACCAAAATCTGTTTTAGGTTTGCCAATTATTTATCAAGATAAACTTACAGGTATTCTGTACCTGGAAAATCGCGAAACGACAGGTGCTTTTACACGTGAGCGCCTACAAGTTCTCTCTCTATTATGCTCCCAAATTTCGATTTCTATTGAAAATGCTAACCTCTACAAAGATTTACAAAGTTACGCGCAAGAACTGTTCGTGAAAAATCAGGCTTGGCAGCAATCGGAAGTGAGAGAAAGAGAAAAAGCCGCTCAGCTAGAAAGTGCATTGCAAGAACTTCAAGATACTCAACTACAACTTGTTCAAAGCGAAAAGTTGTCTAATTTAGGACAAATGGTGGCGGGTATTGCTCATGAAATTAATAATCCGGTTAATTTTATTAATATCAACCTTTGCCACGCCGGCAGCTACGTTCAAGATTTACTCAATCTCATCAACCTTTACCAGCAAAACTATCCCCAGCCAGTCAAGGAAATCCAAGAAGAGATAGAAGCGATTGACTTAGAGTTTCTCCAAGAAGATTTGCCCAAAATGCTTGATTCGCTGAAATTAGGATCTCATTGCATCAAGGAAATTGTCCGAAGCTTGCGTAATTTCTCGCGCCAAGAGACTTCACAAATGACACTGCAAGACATTCATGAGGGCATAGACACTACCCTCATGATTTTACAGCATCGACTGAAAGCTCAGCCAAACAGACCCGCCATTGAGATTGTTAAAGAATATGGCAACTTGCCTATGGTGAGGTGTTATGGGGGTTTACTCAACCAAGTGTTTATGAATCTCTTAACCAATGCAATTGATGCGATTGAGGAGACGCAGAAAGAAAAACAAACCCCAATTCAAAATCCCAAATCCGAAATCCCAAATTTCAAGATTCGCATTTGCACTGAGATTTTAGATAGTCGTCAAGTTATAATTCGGATTGCCGATAATGGTTCTGGGATGACAGAAGAAGTCCACAGCAAACTCTTCAACCCTTTTTTCACCACAAAATCAATCGCAAAAGGTACGGGAATTGGATTGTCAATCAGCCGTCAAATTGTAGTAGAGAAACATCAAGGGCAGATAAAATGTATTTCCGCACCTGGTGTAGGTACGGAATTTATCATAGAACTTCCCACTCAGCAGAAGATTTAGCACTAATTGAGTCAGGAGTCAGATAAAGACAATTGGTTTATTTCCTCCCCTGCTTCCCCTGCTCCCCCTG
>JAQYWN010000151.1 GCA_029379265.1 Rhizonema sp. NSF051 | reverse complement strand
AATGTCTATTAAGGCTTTAATCGTAGTTTATTTAATATTGAGCGACCATGCTGGAAAGTCTGAGAAGAATTAAGAATCGATTCGTGAGAAGTGTGACAGCGGCTGCGACAACTTGCTCATTTGTAATTTTAGCGGCTGCAGTAGTCATTGGTGTGACAAATTCTAAAGATAAGTCTGCTTATCGATTTGGTGTATATTCCTCTCTACTTGCGGCAAGTGGCGCTGCTGTTTTTGGGGCAGTTTTGACAGATCGCACTAATAGCAGAACATCTGCTCAAGATTTAAGTGAACAACAATCCTCTCCGCTGGCTGAGAGGGAAGACAGTCAGATATGGAAGGATTGGCGAAATTTTGCTGTTGTTCGGAAGGTGAAAGAAAGTGCAGAAATTACGTCCTTCTACTTGCAACCAAAGGACAAGAGAGAAATTCCTAACTTTCAGGCGGGTCAATTCTTGACAATTAAGCTTGATATTCCTGGAAAGAATAGGCCGGTCATTCGCAACTACTCACTTTCAGATTACACTGATCCATGTGAATACTATCGTCTATCGATTAAGCGCGAACTCGCCCCTGAAGGTTTAGAAGTACCGAATGGTGTCGTCTCTAATTTTATGCACGATCACATTCATGAAGGTTCGGTCATTTCAGTAAAGCCACCAAACGGTACGTTTGTTTTAGATACTCAAAAGTCCATTCCTACAGTATTTATTAGTAATGGAGTCGGAATTACGCCCTTGCTAAGTATGGTGAAAGCTTGTTCAAAACTTAACCCTAACCGTCCTCTGTTGTTCGTACATGGTGCGAGAAATGGAATTTGCCATGCTTTTCGTGATGAAATCATGGCGATCGCCCAACAAAATCCTAACCTACAGTTGCATTTTCGCTACAGTCGTCCCAGCCCTGATGATGAAGGTTATTACCACAGTGTTGGTTATGTTGACATTTCTGTTATTCAACAGTTAGTTGAGCAAGAAGCAGAGTATTACCTGTGTGGTTCTCCACTCTTTTTACAGTCTATGATGCAAGGACTCAAAGCATGGGGAGTGCCTGATAGCAGAGTTTTCTATGAATCTTTTGGTAAGAGCAGTCAATCATCGGAGACAATACCCCCTGCTGTAACTGTCGGGGATGGAATTGAAGAGGCTGAAATTGTTTTTGCTCGCTCCAACAAAACTTTGACTTGGAAGGTAGATGATGGTAATATACTAGACTTTGCAGAAGCAAATGGAATTAATCCACCGTACAGTTGTCGTGCAGGGATCTGTGGCACTTGCATGTGCAAAATTCGTGAAGGAGAAGTGGTTTACCAAGACTCTCCAAGTGCTACAATCGATGAAGGTTCAGTACTCATTTGTATTTCTGAGCCTGGAACCTCAAAAGTGGTTCTAGATATTTAAATGAAAACTGGAACTGACGCTCTTCTTAGCCTGATGAAAAACAATTTATAAATGAGCAATCGCACACCCTCTTCTCGTTTATTTGTAATCCAATAGCGAGAATCTATGGTTGCGGAAATTTGTAAGTAAGTACTTTCAGTCATCGTTATTGTCGTTAAACACCTAACCAGTCGCGGGGATGATAGCTATGGCTTCGGGTTTTGCGTGTGGTTTGCTAGAAGTACTCACTGCCCCCGAATTTAAACGGATCTGAAAACAAAATCTGTTTGCACTGCCGTACCGCAAGAAACAGGAAGTCCAAGCTTGAATCCCTACATCGTTGGGTAGTTCTATTACGCTACACCTGGTGCGATCGCGCTTTGCTCGTCGAACTGCGGCATCAGCATTGACAAACCCGCTATCATGATATGTATCATAGCCAGAAGGTCTTAGATCTTAGGCTGTCTGTGACATAATTTGCTCGACTTGAGTAGCGCTCAAGTTAGGATCACACAGGTATATTATGTCCTAGATGTAGACTTAAAACAATCCACTCTTCCAAAGATTCCTTTAACTCTTCAAAGGCAAGCTTTTGGCAAAAAAGAGAGGATCTTACTCTTGTTCTAGTTTGAGAGAATGAAGACTTTCCCGTTACCTATAGCAGAAGATGTAAATTTAATCTAGCTCATCAGGATTTACACCTAACTGACGCAAGCGTTCTGCTAATTGTTCTGCTCTTCTATTCGCAAGCTCAGCCTCTTGTTTAGCAGCGATCGCTTCCTCTGTGGGTACGGGGATTAATTTTCCTTCTAAAGTAAACCACCGTAACCACAACCGCTCAATATCCTGAAACGATCCCTGCCATAATCCCAAACTTAAGCCTAATTCTGGCATGAGTAAGCGTCCATCAGTAAAACTCATTGATTCATAGTGAGCGCCTACTAAGTGAAATCCTTGGAGTTCATTGGTATAGCGACTAAAGATCACATAATAGGGAATCCGTAGAATCTGTTCGTATACTTCCCACTTAGTAGGAGGTTTATTTGGTTCTCTTTCCTTCTCACCTAGATCTTCATCTTCTGTACCAGGAGATAACAACTCAACGACAACAAACGGATCGACTCTCTCTTGCCAAGTGACATAACTTAAACGTAAATCTCGCCCTTGATATAGTTTTGGAACTCCTACGACACCAAACCAATCAGGACGTTTGTACCACTGAGTATGCTGCAAATCATAGTATAGATTAAGGTCAGCAGCACTGTAGACTAGTTCCGATTTCCAGTTGGCTGGCAAAAAAGTTAAAAAGAGTAGCAGTGGTTGTAAGAAGTGAAAATCGTCTGGCAAACCGGGCTCCTGTCGATTATCGCTAGGTAAATCATACATTGTCGGCAGCGTTTCCCAAGGAGGAAGTGGCGGATCGGATTGCGGAACATAGTGAGTTGGGAATGTCATAGTATGATGGCAGCGCTAAAGTAGAGAAGATTCAGCAAGATGTAGCTCATACTATTTTAGATTCACCAACCGTAGCGGGATGCAGATATTTGTTTGTCATCTTAATGTGAGCGGCTACACACACAAAATAGTTGGGGTATATGAAAACCACCGTGTCTAATCAAGTCCAATATACATTGATGTCCTCGACGGGTAAACAGTAGATCGGACAGGGAAGCTTGGGACTCTGGATAAAGTTGTTGCCATTTGAGGAGATCGCGGTAAGATAGAGAATAATCATCACATCCGTATTCCTCTACTGAGAATCCTGTCTCCTCAAGCAGGTTAAATATATCCTGTTGACTAAAAGCATGGAGGTGATAGGGATCAAGATGACGGGTTTCGCCTAAAGGAACCGAGAGCAGTAAATACCCCTCTCTTGCTAAGAGATTATGAATGCGTTGGAGAAATTTATCAGGCTGGAGGAGATGTTCGATAGTCTCAAATGACACAACTATATCAAACTGTTCTGATATCTCAAACATCTCTGCGTTGGCACAGATAAACTTAACATGAGGAAATTGATAATGTTCGCGAGCATAGGCGATCGCACTTGCAGACAAGTCAACTCCGACAACAGACAACGCTCCTGAAAGGTGAAGCATTTGGCTGCCGTATCCCGTGCCACAAGCAATGTCTAATATCCGTTTATCTTTAGCATAGCAAGCCGCCGTTCTGTAACGTTCAAGATGGATCTGTAGAATTCTCTGGCTAGCTGGATCATCTGCAATTTTGTCAGGTACGAGGCGTTCCCACATCCCCCAAGAAGAAAGACTTCCCTTAATATCCTGGCTGGTTACACGATGACTAGCATTCTCCTGGCTACCCTTGCTTGATTGATTGCTCGTACTGTTTAGTTTTGGTAGCATTACTTACATCCTCTTGGAGTCCCTGTTATAAGCCTCTAATTGGGTTTGATATCAACTACACCTTACCTCATTTGACACTCACTTATCTCCAGAAGCTAGGGCCTCACGTATGCCACAGAAACCAGAAGATTTAACAGTAACTAACAAAAATTTGACATCAACAGAAAAAGCCGAGCAATTTCGTCAATGGGTAGCTCACTTCTCCAAAACCAGTGTTAGCTTACCTTCCGAAGCAAGCCGACGTGAAAATATTTATGGCTATCGCGGTACATGACAAGCTATTTGCTGGATACGAATATTATTCTCAGGTTGACTGATACCCATATCGATTTTACCAATGGTTAATAGTTAATTGCAATCAACCATTAACCAGACACAAAGATATCATAAGTATTTAAACAAACACACTATTATGTTGTGCAACTTTTAAGCCAGGGCAAACCGATTAAAGTTAATTAACTATGGCATCCGTCAATTCCGATGAATCGGAAAGCACGATTGAATCATGCGTCACGGTGAAGGCAGTTGCTTGCAAAGCACGCAATAAAATATTACGTGCGCCGTTTACATCGCGGCTAATTTGTATTCCGCAATGTGGGCATTTAAATATTTTGTTTCCACCTAATTTATGGTGAATATGACCGCAGTTGCCACAAGTTTTAGAAGTGTAGGATTCGTTGGAAAGTACGACTATTACACCTTTTCTGAATGCAGCCTGTTTTAGATGTTGCTCAAACTTGTAATGAGAAAGTGTTAACATTTGACGTACTGACTTACTGTTAATTTTACGTTTCTTACCACTACGTTTTTTTATGACCATTTGGCTAGAATCAAACGTTGGCAAGTAAATAACTTTATAGGAATTAACAAGTAAATTTACAGCTTTGTTGTGTAAGTCCTTAATTAAGTTTTGAATTCTTTCTCTTACAAGGTTCGCAGCAATACGCATCTTTCTACGCTTACGGCATTTTGTTTTGATGGAACGACTTATTAGACTGTCAAGGTGCTGACACAATCTTTGTATGCGTCCGATATCTCCCTTACCAATCTCTAAGACATTCTCTCCATCAAAACCAGTTAAAAAAGTGCGATTACCAGGGTCTAAAGCTATAACCCTATCACTTCCAATTGGCATCGCTTCTTTATATTGAGGAAAGCAACCAAACCATTTACCACGACGGTATACAAGCTCTGTACCATACTCGCATTGGAAGGGAACAACGCTACCAATCGTAGTAAATTTTAAACCCTTTGTAGTATTGCAATACCAAGTACCATTTTTGAAGTTGCCAACCTTAAATTGGATAGCTTGACTTGTTGCTTTACAGCTTTTAAACTTAGCATTTCCACCCTGACTACGAGCCTGCTTAAATGCGTCAAATGCCTCAAAACAAGCTTCTTGACGTTGATGTCCGGGTAATGTCTTGACCCATTCCGGTACATCTATTTTTTGAGCTATTTTATCTAACTCTTCAGCAGAAAGCTTCACTTCTTTCTCTTTATTAGTTTTCTGCTCAATAACTACTCTGATTACAACATCGTAATTAGTGTGCAAATAACTAATACATTGATTGAAGTAATAGCGGTAAGCAGCAAGCCATCGCTTCCAAACTTGATGTAATTCTTTGCTAGGAAATAGCCTGATTTTCCATACACTGTTCGGTAGCTGCTTCGTCGATTCCCTGTGTCTCGCCTTCTTTTTGTAGGTCTTCTTTAAACTTGGATTTATATTTTCTAAGCCCGTATAACCTACTAGAGAAACAGTGGACGATGGACAACATGTCTTGAATGAGTTCGGCTTCAGGACTGAGCTTGCGGTCATTGAGAACCACGAGTTCGCACTCAAATTTTTCGCATAACCATTTAACCAATTCGTATCCGAATCTAACGAGTCTGTCAGGGTGGGCAACGACAAGACGTTTGATATCACCGTTGATGATTCGTTCCAAAATTGCGAGGAATTTTTTCCTCCTAAAATTGAGTCCGCTTCCAGTTTCTGAAACGACTTCTCCTTCTGGGTATCGCTCACGTAAAAACGTAAGTTGTCTTTGCAAATCTTCTTGCTGGGAATGAGTTGAAACCCTCCCGTAGCAAACAGTTCTAACTGTCCTGGCGATACCTGCTGTTTTTTCCACTTCTTCGAGGATAAACCTTCTTTGCCCTCCTGGTGTCCTAATTGCTTTGAGCTTGCCTTCATTTTCCCATCTTCGCAAGCTGGAAACGTGGACACCAAGGATTTTGGCGGCTTCCTTGGGTGTGACATGTTGCATCTATACCTACTTAACTCAACTGTAAATAGTTTAGCGTGAGTTAAGCAAAAATGCGCGGTTTAATCAAAAATATCTTAGCTATTTACTCGTCTAAATTGACAAACTTACCTGCGAACCTTGCTGAGTTTTACTAACTTCTATACGGGCTTGGAAGGCTTCTTTGAGGTGAGGCATATGAGTGACTGTGAGGATACAGGCGAAATCGGCAGCGATCGCATTAATTGCGGCAATCAAGCGATCGCATCCTTCTGCATCTTGTGTGCCAAACCCTTCATCAATAATCAACAATTGTAAAGCCGCCCCTGCCCGTTGTGCTAATAATTTCGCCAATGCCAAACGGATGGCAAAGTTAATTCTAAACGCTTCTCCACCAGAATAAGTTTCATAAGCTCGCGTTCCAATGGCGTCAGCAATCACAATATCCAAGGTGTCTATCAGCTTAGCATTTTTCTTTGTTGCCTTACCACTCCGCCCAGCTTTTTGAGTAATAAATTGAACATGCAATTGATTAGCACTGAGTCGCGACAGAAGTTGATTTGTCTCTGCTTCTAATTGCGGCAACACATTTTCAATCATCAGTGTTTGGATACCATTTTTACCAAACGCTTGTGATAACTCCTGATAAATACGGTACTGTCGCTTTGCTTCTTGTAATTGCTGAGTTGATTGCTCGTACTGAACTTGCTGTGTTTCCAGTTGATGAACAAGTTGTTGGAGACGCCCCAATTGTCCAAGATGTTCGTCGAGTTGTCGTCTACGCGATACTTGCTGTTGCTCTAATGCTTGAATTTGAGCAGTTGGGTTGGCTGTTTCTTCCATCTGATGAACGATGCTTTCAATTTGAGCAACAAGTCTTTGCCGTTCCGCCAATCTCCCTTGCAACGATATCTCCAACTCTTGATATCTTGTTTTCAGTTGGGGATATTGCTGCTGCGCCCCCACAAGGTGTTGATAGCCCAACTGCCAAGATTGCCCCTTCCTAACAGCAATGCGAAGGTTGTTATGTTTTTCAGTGTTATAGTCAATTTCGGCAATTTGCTGTTTAAGAGCAGCTATTTCTCTAGCGCAGTCAGAATTTTGTTCCTCCTGCTGCATTCTAGTTTGTAATTGAGCAATTTGTGCCTGAATTTCTGGTTTTCGAGCAGCCAATTGCGCTTGTCGCTTAGTTGCATCTTTTATTTGACTGAGTCTAATCTCTGCCCACCGCCACCGCTCTACTTCGTTCCGGGCAAGAGCATGGTCTTGTTCATTATAATTGAGTTGTTGTAGATAGTCGTCTAGCTGCCGCAGTTCAGCTTGCCCGTCGGGTGCATAATCACCTATTTCTAAACAGCGCATGAGTTGCTGCTTTTCTTCGGCAATTTGTTGTATTTGTTGTTCAGCATCACTTGTCTGTTGCAGCTGTGCTGCTAATTGCCCTCGATGTTCGCGTAAGTCATCTCCATGAGTCAATTGTTGCGATATTTCTCGGTATTCCGACCTGAGTACCTGAATTTCTCTGTCCGAGACAGACATTCGTTCCCTAACTATCCATAACTCATCTTCGGCATCTTTGTACTCGACTTTGGTTTTGTCCACTACGCGATTCCAATGATGTTCGTCTAAGGAACGTTCGCACAAAGGACAGATAGCATCCGGGTTCTGAAGCATTTGCAGCTTTTGCTGAAGTTCTCCTAGCAGTTTTTCATAATCCCGTTGGTGGGCTTGCAGGCGTTCGATTAAGTGACGCCTCTCCAGTCCCTTTTCTTGAACTCGTTGCAGATAAACCCGCTTTTTCTCCAGATCTTCAATTTTGATTGCCACTTCCATCACTGCTTGTTGCAGTTGCGGTTGCCTTGACGATCGCGATAGCAATTGGTTTTCTGTAGCTTCTAGCTGTTCTAAGCGAGCAACTATACCTGCCTGAACGCGATCTAGTTTACTTTGCAAATTTGCTCGCTGCTGAAGTAAAGGCGACACTTGTAGCTGCAATCGATCCAAATGAACAACACGTTCCCGCGCTGTGGCTAGCTGTGCTAAAGCCGATTCTACTTCATCTGATTTACTAAGAGTTTGTTGAACTTCTTGCTCTTGTTGCTGTAAAGCTTGTAGTTGGGCTTCAGCCTGTTGCAGTTGCCGCTCGATTTCATTAATTTGTTTGGTTAGCTGCTGCGTTAAACGTTGACGCACCCCTTCAGCGCGAGTGTGCTCTTCAAATTTTGTCGCTAAAGCAACTTCAAGAGTTTGCAGAATTTCGTATTGGGCGTATCCAGCTTGAATCTCTGCTTCTTGACTTAAGATTGCTTCTAATTTGGATATCTGAGTGTTAATTGCTGAATGCTCTTGCTGGAGGCGATCGCAATCTGAAGTCAGATTCTGGTATTGCTGCTTAACAAAACTCAGCTGTTCTTCCCAATTTTTGCGTTGGTGCTGAACAACTTGCAAACTTTGTAATTGAATATTTTCAAAAGCTTGCACTTGTTGGAGTTGGTTAATTTCCGTTTCTATATTGTCTCGTTTTTCGGTGATGCTGGAGCGTTGTTGCAGTTGAGTTTTCATCGATTCCAGAGAACGTTCTAACTCTTCCGCCCGTGCTTTAAACTGACGCGATAATTCTTTTGCCCGTTCTTCCAACTCATCGTACTGATTGAGTTTCAACAATTCTGCCAAAATTTCTTTGCGTTCGGTGGGACGCTTGAGCATAAATTCATCTGCACGACCTTGACGTAGGTAGGCAGAATTGATAAAAGTATCGTAATCCAGCTTGATGTGTTCCACAATCACATCTTGTGTTGCCCTTAACCCTTTACCAGTCAGGGCGCGAAACCCAGTAGGAGTTTCTATTTGAAATTCCAGCCCCCCACTTCCACCTCGCTGGCGGTTGCGAATCACTCGATAAGTTTGCTGGCTGGTTTGGAAGGTAAAATCAACCCGAACTTCTTTAGCACCAGTTTGAATAATGTCATCTTCAGAAGCCGCCCTGCTTTCACCCCAAATTGCCCAGGTGATAGCTTCCAGCAGAGAAGATTTACCTGCGCCATTAGAACCGCAAATGCACGCCGTGTGTAACCCGCGAAAATCTAAAGTTGCATCACGGTAGCTAAGGAAATTTTTAAGTGTAAGTTGTACTGGAATCATTAAAGCTGTAGCGCTACACCTACTTTTAATAAATAGAATTACAGATGCTCTTTATTGCTAGTTTAGCTAGGTGAAAATCAGGTTTCTAGTCCTTAACACTTTAATTTTACGATTATTAACAATAAAATTGTCAAATTTTGCTTGATAGAAAAAATTCTATCCCCAATTGGATAAAAATTAAAGTTTCATGATGTTTCATGTGCTGTGTTTGCCCCCAACCTGAGGTAGGATTGAAGTCTACACTATCAGATGACTATAAATTGTATAAAGGAACTCCAGGTTCGTATAAGGGAATTGCTTCTTCAGCTGCTCTTAATCGCTTCTTCTTCTGTTGCTTTGCGTTGTGCCTTTTCTTCTATCTCTTCCCGCATCATGCGAGAAGTACTCCCTTCTCTGTGTAAGATTACCTATCTTCTTTCTTGGCGATCTTGGCACGGCAGATGCTTCAACGGGACGGACAGATTCTTCCGGAGGGATACCCTCGGACGTACTGTCCGAGGGAACCCCAACGCTCTTATCCTGCGACGGGAAACCCGTCTCCAGCAATGGCTCCGCAACGCACTGCCTCGTCTTGGCGGTTCATTAAATCTTTAGGTTCGTAACGCTCTGGTAACAGAAAGCAATTGACACTATACTAAAAACGGCTGATGACTGGACTTTTGCATTGGCAAAGTTTCCTTTGATTGTTAAACTCTTAGCGATTCTAAAAGTGAAGCTCCAACCCGTTTTTAGTATATCATGATATAAACCCTCAATAATTTCTGCTAAACGAGATAATCACCTGCTTCTGCGCCTACAATTGTAGCACGTAAATTGACCGTAAATCTTATTGGGGAAAAGCGCTTGGTAAAGTTCGCCGCCTAATGTTTTGAGTAAATCTTTATCTGTGTCTCCCCACTCTATTAGTTTTAATGCCAGGTTAATTTTACTCATATCCAACCGAAATTTGCCCTGTTATTCTTCTTGTTCTGAAGATACAGGAATTTTTTTGTTTGCTGTCACTAATACTTGACAATCAGGAAAATTCATGTACAGTCCGGGCTTTCATTGAAGGGAGCATCAGATACGGGTAATGAAGGTGCGTTTGGTGATAATAGTTCACCAGCAATAACTGACAACTGCGAATTTTTTGGGTTTTCTTTTTGTGCAGCACCAATCAGATCTTCGAGCCATCCCTCAGATTCTGCTTTTCTGATTAATTCAAAGACAATATTTTCTAAATTGCTGTCTTTATCAGTAATTTGATTTAAATTTTGGTTTAATTCAAAATATAATAGTTGGTCAAGCAATGATTTTTCAGGAAAAGCGCTGACTAAGGCATCTCGTAATTTTTTTCGCTGTTGAGGAGTTGGCACCAATACTTTAAAATCCTGGTAATTTATGGTATTGTAATCTGTAACTGAGGATAAAGATTCGTCTCTATCATGCTTCAGTTGCCGTTGCAACGGTGTGGATTGACGGTTTACTTCCCGATTTTCTTCAATATGTGGTAAATTAACATCGTCAATCAGTCTGCGTACATCAACCATTTGATAGCTAATTTCGCATTCTACTTGATATCGACCAGCATTTAAACGCTTACGCAATGAGTCTAAAGTATAAGTATGCGGAGTCGGACTTCCCTCACAGGTAATGCAGTTACAAGGGACAAGTGTGTTATACTGCAAACGTTCAAAAGACTGATGGATTTTTCCTAGTTCGTGAGTGACGACTGATAGTAAGTCTTTCTTACGGTTGCCGGCGACACGGATTTTGATTTCCTTTTGATTATAGTCTTCAATGATTTCGGCACGAATTTGATCTTTGTTGAGAACAACACCACTTTTCCAAACGAGATTTTGTTGTTCAATCCAAGGGTGTGTCTCAACAATGAAGCGGGTGAGAATACCCTTGGGCATGAATTGGTATTTGTAGCGTAAAATGAGATTATTCGTATCGTCCCAAGTGTAGTCGGGTTGGTTGATATCAAGTAGTTGTGGTGCAATATAGTGATTAGGACGATTGGGAATTGGGTAGCAAAGTTTGAAGCGCATCATCAGTTGGAGTAACTCATCTCGCATCTGGGCGTACTTGTCGTCAAACCAAATATCAAAAAGATTCTCCTGAGTAAAACATCCCAGATTTTTCCTAACTGTTTTGTTGTCTAAAACTTTGTAGACGGCAGTTGTACCCCATTCAGGTTTGAGGATGACATAGTGTTTAAGTATAGCATCGTCTTGAAAGTGTAAGCAAACGCCTAAATCGTGCAGATAACGACTCAACAGCAACATATCTTGGCGATCGCTTAAACTATTCCCTCGGCAAAGTTGGTAGTATGCTTCTAGATTGATGTAATTGCGGGAATCATTTTCTAAGGCAGAACGAACTCTTACCCAGATTCTTGGCAAAGGTTGACCAACGTGGGGAAGTCTGCTAATATAGTTTTGAATATTTTCTTTAATTGTCTCTAAACCACGATTGGTAGATAAGTTAGTTGGAAGGATTTCTTTGAGGTTAAGGAATTCTGCACGTAAGGAGCGATCATTAACCTCGCACTGACGGTCTTGTTTTTCGTTTTTAATAATTAGAACTGGGCTATTATCGCTTAAGAGTTCGGCAACTTTGAGCCACCAGTAAAAGTCGGTGTTTTCTTTACGAGTATCGGCGACTAAAGCGTACAGAGAACGCTTAGTGAGGAAAAACTGGTGGGTTTGGTGGTAAATTTCTTGCCCGCCAAAATCCCAAATGTTGACGCGAAAATCTTTGCCATTAGGTTGTGTGAAATGCCACTGAATCACATCAATGCCTTGAGTTGATTTCTCATCTGATTGAAGTTTGTAGCTTTCATTTTTAATCTTCTTGGCTAAAGAAGTTTTACCAGATCCCCCTTCACCAATAATTAAAAATTTTGCTTCGTAAAAAGGTTCAGTTTCGGATGGATCTTGCACCCGAAAATAGAAATCAAGAATTTCCTTCACATCACCTGGATCTTCATTTAAGTTTTTTGAACCTAAAATCTCAGGTGGAATCGGCACTGGGTTCCCACGCAAATCCAGTTTTTTCAGCTTTGGTATTTGCCTTATTTCTGATGGCAGACTGCTCAATTGATTGCGGCTGATGTCGAGGGATTGCAAGTTGGTGAGAGAGCCAAATTCTGATGGCAGACTGCTCAGTTGATTGCGGCTGATGTCGAGGGATTGCAAGTTGATGAGACAGCCAAATTCTGATGGCAGACTGCTCAGTTGATTGCGGCTGATGTCGAGGGATTGCAAGTTGGTGAGAGAGCCAAATT
>JAQYWN010000150.1 GCA_029379265.1 Rhizonema sp. NSF051 | reverse complement strand
ACTTACTCGATTATATAGCAGTCATAAATCATTCGTGAAAAATGAGATTCCCGACTTCTTAAAGAAGTCGGGAATCTTACACTTTCAATTATTTTCCTCCAGAGGAGACTATTTTTCTAACTTTGCCATCGCTTTTAGATGTCACGTACAGTTCTCTTTGTTCGTCTATCCCAAATCGAGCCTCAGATCTGGGGTTGCCAACGATTTCCAGAAATGTTCGTTCGGTATCGCCATCAAATAGTCTGAGTTCCTTTACCTGTGCCTGTCTGCCATCAATCAAGTTATCGACAGGGACATGGAAAAATCGCCCATCATTAGCGAAGTCTGCAAAAATATATTGACCGACGAGTTCTGGAATTGCAGCACCTCGGTAAACAAAACCACCAGCGATCGCAATCCCATAAAATCCTACAGTGTTTTGTGGTTTGTCATGCTCGTATTGCGCGACTGGGTATGTATAATTAAAATCCGCATCGTTGGCAGGTAATTCAAAAATAACGTTTTCGTTGTTTCTATCAGTACTGAAGGTACCTTCCCGATTTGGCCAACCATAATTGGCTCCTTTTTTACCGAGATTTACTTCTTCGATAAAAGCTTGACCAATATCGGCAATCAACATTTTACCCTCACCACCTGTATCCCAACTAAAACGATGAGGGTTACGCAATCCATAAGCCCAAATTTCACCTAGCGTACTGGCATTGCCATTGTTTACAAAAGGATTATCAATAGGGACACCATATTTACCATTTGTACTATTACTCCCAAGAGGATCGATGCGGAGAATTTTTCCTAATGGTGTACTTAAATCTTGTGCATTATCAATATGATCTGTCCTGCCAACAGGAAAGCCGTCACTGCCACCATCACCTGTGCCAATGTAAAGTAAGCCATAATCTGCATCACCTGGTTTGGCATTAAGATTAAATGCCAATTGTCCTACATTGTGATCCCCGTAGGGTTGTTCGATTCGTATAATCTCACGACCCGTGCCAGAAAAAGTGTTAGCTGTAGGATCGCTTACAGTCCATTCGCGAATAACATCATGGTGAGAGCTTTCTATAACATTGTTATCGCGGTCAAAAATTGTCTTAGTAACCGGAAAATCAGGTGTTCCAGTATCTTTATTTTCAGCGTCTACCGTGTAAAATCGCCCATTTGTCGCAAAATCTGGGTGAAAGGCAAAGTATGAAAATCCCTGTTGACTCCCACGAAATCCTGCGCCTATTAAACTTTGAAAATCCATGTAAACGGTAGCACTGCTATCAGCAATAAGATAGAGTTTACCGCGTGTATCGTTAACAAATAATCGCCCGGTGCCGTCGCCTGCCGCAGCCAGTAAGTTCAATTGAGCAGATGGTTGATCCCCACCGCTATCAGGAATTTTCACGACTTCTGTCAACCCAACAGAAAGATTGGACTTTTCAATCGGTTCGGGAATTGGGTTTTGTGTTATCTGAGCAGAGACAATTGTGGAAAAAGTTACTGTAAAAAAAAGGATAATACAGAGCCAACGCCAGGAAAAAAACCTCTTTCTAGCCATACGTTGATTACTCCAGGCGGTTAATGTAATTGGTGGAAAATTTTGGTGAACGCAATAATATTAACATTCAACCGAAGGTATATTGGGTAACCAATTAGCAAGGTTTACGAGGTCTCCCGCCATGCTTTCCATGATCTCGTGACGCTTGTGCTTTAGCTCCCGACCGGGATTTACCTCCCTGACGCTCGTTCGCCCTTGGCGTCTCCCCTTAGGAGAAGACAAGGGAGAGTACGAATTATCTTACTTGCCGCTTTTGCATTCGTTCGGCACTACCTGTGGGAATCGACTCAATTAACTTGCGGGTGTATTCCTCTTTGGGTGAAAGGTAGATATTTTCCGCTGTTCCTTGTTCGACAATTTGACCGCGATTCATAACTAAGATGCGATCGCTCATAAATTTCACCACACTCAAATCATGCGAGATGAAGATGTATGTCAGCCCGAACTCCTCTTGTAATTCTTTCAGGAGATTCAGCACTTGTGCCTGTACGGACACGTCCAACGCTGACACTGATTCATCGCAGATGATGAACTTAGGATTTAATGCCAAGGAACGGGCAATACAAACCCGCTGACGCTGACCACCTGAAAACTGATGGGCATAACGGTTCATGGCGTCAACATTCAATCCAACCCGTTCTAGAAGATAAGCGACTCGTTCTCGGCGTTGTTGTTTTGTCTTCCCTATCGAGTGTATTACCAAAGGCTCCATAATTGCATCGCCAATTTTCATACGAGGATCGAGGGAGCTAAAGGGGTTTTGGAAGACAATTTGCATTTCTCGTCGTAACTGCTGCAATTGTTGTCCCTTCAGGGTAAGGATCTCTCGCTCCTCAAACAAGATTTGACCACCCATCGGTTCGATGAGTCGCAGCAAAGTTCTCCCCAAAGTTGTTTTGCCACAACCAGATTCTCCTACCAATCCTAGAGTTTCCCCTTTTTTGATCTCAAAGGAAACACCATTCACTGCCATAGTGTAGCGTTTTGTCCCACCAAACACCCCTCGCACGGGGAAACCAACCTTGAGGTCCTTGACTTGCAATAAGGGTTGCTGCTGTTCTAAAGAAGCCAATCTATTTGCTATTGCCTCAGCGGTAACTTCCGGCAGTTCCGTAGGTTGTTTGGATTGAATCACCAACTCTCCTGTTGGTTTCTCCTCAACATTCATGTAGTCGGCAACTGTTAGTAGTTTTTGCGGACGGCGGTTGAGAGTCGGGCGGCAAGCTACCAAACCTTTCGTATATGGATGTTGGGGGTTACTAAAAATTTGCTCAGCCGAGCCTTGCTCGACAATTTTACCTTTATACATGACTGCTACAGAGTCAGCAATTTCCGCAATTAATCCCAAATCATGGGTAACAAATATCATTGCCATGTTCCGGCGCAGTTGTAATTCTCGCAGCAATTCCATAATTGTTGCTTGCACCGTCACATCTAACGCTGTAGTAGGTTCGTCGGCAATTAATAGTAATGGGTTGCACGAAATTGCCATTGCAATCATTACCCGCTGCAACTGACCTCCTGAAAGTTGATGCGGGTAGCGTTCAAGCATTGCTTCTTTGTGTTGGTTCACCAATTGTGACAGTTTTTGCTCGTCTGAGGTTGATGAACGAAAAGAAGTTTGTTTCCAAGTTTCAATATACTCCTGACGGAGACTCTCATCGCTAGGAAGAAGTTTGACTTCTTGCAGTCCGGCGATCGCTATTCGTCGTGCTTCAGCCGCAGAAACATTCTGATGTCGCTGGATAGCTTCTAAGAGCTGAAACCCAATCGTATAAACTGGATTGAGCGAACTCATCGGTTCTTGAAAAATCATGGCGATGTCGCCACCTCGGTAAAGCTGCACTTCTTCGGCACGTAACTCTCGCAAATTGATGGGTGCGCCATTCTCTTGAGGCCGAAACCAAATTTCACCACCACTTACCCTACCTGGAGTCTGCACCAAACCCATCACTGCTAGAGATGTGACGGACTTTCCCGAACCCGACTCTCCAACAATTCCTAAAGTTTCTCCTTGTTTCAACTCAAAGGAAATATTATCTACGGCTTTAAGGATATTGCCATCACTGGAAAATTCAACTTGTAGATTATTAACATTTAGGACAGTTTGTCTCATGGGAGTCGTGATTCGATTTTAGATGCGTGGATTTGAGAAGCATGTGGCGTTATTTTGAGATTAACCCCACGGTTGAGTCCGGAAGATATGCGGATGTAAGGATTTTGGATTGACTCCACAGATGAAGGAAAGCGGCTTCTACCATACTAGGATTCATCGAGCGGATATCAATTGTATTTGAAAATTATTCGGATTTTAACAGCAGTTCTGAATATTATGTAGGTTGGCACAAAAAAACCTACATATGTATACAAAAGTCAAGATGCTGTGAAGCTCAATAATAACTAATTCTTAACCATTAACAGCCCCAATGAAAAATTGTGTTTATTTACGCTCACTTATTTATTTTTGTTAGTTTAGCCTACTACTGACTTTAAAATAGTATAAAAGATACTTTAAGTTCGTAGCTGCGCTGTTGACGCTATGCCTGCAAACGCTTTCCACGCATCTACGAACCTTTGGAAAGACTGTGAAATTTCCTCAAGGAATTCGACTTAAAACGGGATGTCGTCCGTATCCGGGTTTTCTTCAATTGCTACCGGATAAGACCTTTTTTCAAAATTTGTGCTTTGAGGTATGCGTTCCTCAGGTTCATTTCGAGGAGTAACGCTGACGCTGTTATTTTTTGCCTTAGTAGATGTGGGAAGCGGCGACTCGTAAGTGGGCGCGGATTGCGGGGACGAAGTTGCCCGTTCTGATTGTGTAACTGCAACTGATGGTGGTGCAATCTCGAAACCTGTTCCGAGATTGTGTATCTTTTGCACAGTTAACTCAGCACGTTTTTCTTTGAACCCTTCTGGGTGCGGTTTTGTATTCATACTTAGGCGTCCTTCAAGGAGAACGCGATCGCCTTGATGGTAGTTTTGCTGAATTTCTTTTGCCATGTTGCCCCAGCCGATGACTTTTAAGGTCGCTGGTGCTTCACCCTCTCTCAGTGCTGAAAATTGCACGAGCATTTCAGTGACTTCCAGATTATCCGATGTAAAGCGCAGTTGCGGTTCTTGAATAATTTCGGCCATCAAAATGCAGTTGTTCATAATGAATCCTCTTAATTGGGTAACGAGTTGGAAAACTTCATTTGTTTGGAAGCATGAGCGCCTGTATAACTTGTAAGAGTTCGGATTAGCTTACTTAATGTTTGGCAGATTCCTTTCTTTGCTGAGGGCGCTCGTGCTTTTATTTGTCCTAATCGAAATAGTTGACAAATAGCTAATATTTGTTGCCCTTTCAGCAATTCTTAATATTTTCTTAAATAATCAATATAATGACTTAAACGTTTGATTTTGTTTTAGCAAAAAAGTCAAGTTATTTTCTGCACACAGCGATCAGCTTGAGTGTAGCAAGCTTTCATCACTAGTATAATTGTACCAAATTAGGCAAGAGAGAGCTACCATCGTTAAGATTCCGGTGTATCATGAGCGCTAAACGTTCCAAAGTTATTTGTCCGGCGTTGTTTTGACTCTTGACTAATGACTGGTAACCAATGAACATTACAGTTATTTGAAAAACTCGTGGCGCAGGTTGTTTTAGAAAACGTTTATAAAAGTTTTCCTACTCGTAAAGGAGATGTTGCTTCTGCCCATCGTGGGGAAGGCGTGAATGTCTTGCGACGGATCAACTTAACGGTAGCGGATGGGGAGTTTATGGTGCTGGTAGGACCTTCGGGTTGTGGGAAAAGCACTCTGCTGCGGTTAATTGCTGGTTTGGAGGTCATGACTGGTGGCAATATTTGGATAAATGATCGCCCATTAAATGATTTGCCACCCAAGCAACGAGACATCGCGATGGTGTTTCAAAATTATGCCCTTTACCCCCATATGACAGTTTATGACAACATAGCTTTTGGACTCCGTCGCAGAGGAGGGGGATCTGGTGAGATAGTGACAGGGGAAGACACACAGAAGGGTAACTCAAACTCTATCCATGGTTGGGCTGAGAATATACTTGTGGGACTAACGAGATCGCTTCCCAAAGGATTACATTATATTTCTGAGAAAGAACGGGCGGTGGATGAACGAGTGCGGAATGTTTCTTCACTTTTACAAATTGAAGCATTACTAAATCGTTTACCCAAGCAGTTATCTGGTGGTCAAAGGCAACGAGTCGCACTGGGAAGAGCGATCGCACGCAATCCCCAAGTCTTTCTGATGGATGAACCGCTTTCTAACTTAGATGCCAAACTCCGCACTGAAACCCGTGCCCAAATAGTGAAACTGCAACGCCAGCTAGGTACGACAACGATTTACGTGACTCACGATCAAACCGAAGCAATGACAATGGGCGATCGCATCGCTGTCCTCTGTGAAGGCAAAATCCTGCAAGTTGCCTCTCCATTGGAACTTTACAACCGTCCCGCCAACCTATTTGTTGCTCAATTCATTGGTTCCCCGCCAATGAATTTTATTTCAGTAGAGTTTCATGCTCCGCGATTGATTACTCATGGAGATTTTCGTCTTACACTACCAGAAGTTTGGGAAACTGCCTTACAAAAATACGATGGGCAAACTCTAATTTTAGGAATTCGCCCAGAACACTTAGTGGTTAGTGTGCCTGCAACCAAAAATTGGCAGGTACAAGTAGAAACAATCGAAAACCTGGGTAACGATATCTATCTATCTACCAAATTTGTCGAACCTAGTTTTCAAAAAGCCATTACCGCCATGAGTGCAGTGCAAGTACGAGTTCCCCCAGACCGCTTTATGCGTCTTGGCGAGCAATTGTGGTTATCTCTGATCACAGAGAAAATTCACTTCTTTGATCCAGAAAGTGAACTCGCTATATTTCCTGACGATAAAAAAATGTAAAAGTCGAGTCTGGTGAATGTACCCCATCTACAGCTTTGTTTGGATGGGGATTCATACGCTAATAAGTGGAAGCAATCGTAAATAACTTAGTATACAGATTTACTCACGCAGTTTGCGTATGCCAGGAAAACTTTTGCTGCTGTTTGTTTTGAGAAGATAGTGTATTATCTCAATCACATAACCCGCTTTAACCGTTCAGCAAAACGAGCATTGCTTATAAAAATAGTATAATTTAACTCTCATCTCGACCGTGAATTTCCGCAGGTGGACTAGTGGCTTCCACAGCTGTGAATGATTCCAAAATTTTGTATGTGTGGGATGCCCCTTTTGGCACTACCCAGGAATTTCCAGTTTCTAGTAATACGACTTGGCCTTCAAGATGTAACTCAGCTCGACCACTAATGACATAACCAACGGTTTCATACTCTCTAGTCGCAGGTTCTTTGGGTTCACCTGGTTGTTCGTCTTCCCAAAGGCGCATTGACAAAGACTTACCAGATGCAAGATACTTCTGACCTTGTTGACCTTTCGGGGAATGAGTAGAGTCTACTTTCTTAATGCTTGTGTCTGCCATATTTTTTACTTGATCTAAATTCGGAAATTTTGGTTGGGCAAAGATTCTTAACTACAATATCTATCTAACTATCAATATTGACTCCTCCTGTCGCCATAGCCCTACTCTGCTGAGAGGAGGATTCCAGAAGTAGTTATTAACTGTGAAGCTACACATTATTTCGCTCACCAAATTTTTAAGTTTTGATTTTTAATTACAAAAGCGAAGTTGTCACTTGTTCTAAGATTTTTAGTCCAAGCATCGCACCTCGAATCAGTCGAGTCGCGGCAATAGGTTGTCGAAGCATTGCGATCGCCAAGGGCAAAGGCTGAAGTGAACCATCATTCAGTGCTGGTGTCAAGTCTGGTACATCATGGTAGCAGTTGTCACTTACAACTCGTAACATTGCCACTGCTACCCCAAATTGTCGGAAAAATTCTAGGATACCAAAGCCTTCCATATCCACAACATCAGCCCCTGAAATCTGAGCGAGATGGCGTTTTTCTGTAGCATGACAAATCACGCGATCGCTTGTTAAGGCTGTGACTAAAGAAGCCTCTGTTTGTAAATGCGAGGCAAGCTGTGCGGTGAGAGTGAGATCGCAACTGAGAAGCGAACCCTGATAAATACAATTCTGATAAAGTAGAATATCACCCACAGTGTAGCGTGGGGTCAAACTGCCACACAGACCCATGAGCAGTACACTAGACGGCAATTCTTTTTTACTCTCAAATTTCTCATATAAATACGTCAAAGAGTTCCTGCCGACGGGGATAGCGATCGCTGAGGGTGGAGTACCTGACGCACGGCTTAAACCTCGACATACAGCCTGATACTCAGCCCCCTGACAGACTAGAATTGTTGGAAATGGTTGCAGATCAGACACAAAAAGTCAAGAAATATGGTAACAATAACAACACTCGCGGAAACTAGGTCTGTACTTCCAAATATAAGTTGGCAGACTTTCAAAACGATGTTGGCTGAGATGGGAAATGAACGGAACTTTCGGCTTGCCTATGACAATGGAACAGTAGAAATTATGACTCCACTCATGCCTCATGAAAACTCAAATCGCATGTTGAGAAACAAGATCCCCGACTTCTTTAAGAAGTCGGGGATCTGAGTTGGGAATCTGAGTCGATTCTAGCCTAGGTTAGGACTCTCAACAGCTTGGGGTTTGCGTTTGGGGATTAACTGAAGGGTGTTATAGGCAATACTAGCAATGTTAGGTATGAGTTGTGGTTGTAGCAGTCGCTTGTCAAACTTGCTCATCCGCCTTTTGTTTGCCGCCAGAGAAACACTGAGAAATTTCTCTGGTGTTAAGTCCATTGTAAAGGAACTTGCTCCAGTAGCAGTAAAACTGAGATCACTATTATCGTTACCGCTAAAGGCAGTGACTAAATTACTGAGGGCTTTGCCGTAGTACCAGAGGGTTTTTGTCATGCGGAGTGGGACGAATCCCTGATTTCGTGAAGCCTGCATGTAAGTGAACCAATTGACGAAAAACACGATATGACGTGCCTCTTCATCTATGATGGGGTCGAAGATTGTAAATAGTTGCTCTGGGAAAATGCCTGTTTCACGCGCCAGATCGAACAACCCAAAAGCGAAGAAAGTATCCAGGCACTCTTCAAAGCCAAAAACTGTAAAAGCTTGCTCGATATCGCTCTTTAGCTTAACGGCAGGACGTTCTGCAACTTCAATACCATAACGCTCAATGAGTGTTTTAATCAGTCGGGCATGACGTGATTCTTCTTTACCTTGGAGGGCGATCGCTTCTTTTAACACGGGATCGCTCACCATTTTTGCGTAAGCATTGACAAGAACTCCGGCTTCTCGCTCGGTATCAAAAGCTTTCTCCCAAAAGGGGATTCCTCGTAAAATAGCCAGTGCTGTATCATCAAGCTTAGGCCAGGGAAGATGCTCTGGCTCGAAATCATGATAAGTATCTATAAAACTTCGGCAGAATAATTCCTTGTGAGCAACAGAGCCAATTTTCATGTTGTGTGTCATTTTTTGAAACAATACCGTCAATTTAACTTCTATACATCTAGAAACTAGTCATAGAGCCTACAATCAAAATTAGTGACCCTCTTAATTTAAGATGGTAAAGCCCAATCATCCAACATCCCTACGAGAAAGCCTGAATATTTCTAGACTAGCGATCCGATACTCTAGGTTGACGATCTGTTTCTGGATTGGTGTCATGGTAGCTGGAATTTTTGCTTTCAGTTCCCTCAAGTATGCTTTGTTTCCAGACGTAACTTATCCAGTGGTGGTGGTGAATGCGTCTGCCCCACTCACGAGTGCTGTGGAAACAGAGACAAAGCTTACTAAACCACTAGAACAAAGCCTCCGCTCTCTAGAAGGACTCGACGAGATTAATTCTTCTACCTATCCAGGTGAAACGGCTGTCAGTGTATCCTTTGCTGTTGGCACTAACTTGGAAGAATCGACTCGTAAAGTCCAAACAGCACTTCACAAGGTGACTTTGACTAAGGGATCAACTTTCAAAATTATTCCCCTCAACTTAAACGAGTCTGCTGCCATTAGTTATGCAATTGAAAGTCCAAAACAAAGTTTAACTCAACTAACCAAGCTTGCTCAAGACAAGATAATGCCTGGGATCGCTAAACTTCCAGGAGTCTTGAAAGTTGTGTTGTTGGGCGATCAAAGTGCATCTGCTAACCAAAAGACGCCGACGGCTGCACTTCAACAGGCAGCAACCTTAGTCCGATTCAATGGCAAAGACGCTTTAGCTTTTCAAGTAATTAAACGGGGGAATGCCAACACCTTGGAAGTTGTCTCTCAGGTAGAGAAACAAGTGCAAAAACTGCGGGCTACTCTGCCCAATGTACAACTAAAGCTAGCTGCAACTCAAGCTGAGTATATCCGCAACGCCACCCAGGCGACGATAGATTCTTTGATTGAAGCTGTTGTTGTGTCAGTCATTGTCATTTTTCCTTTTTTGCTGAACTGGCAAGCAACTCTGATTTCCGCACTGGCGATTCCTACCTCTCTTTTTGGAACCTTAATCGTCATGGCGATTTACGGCTTCAATTTGGAGACAATTACGCTGTTGGCACTGGCGCTGGTGATTGGCAGTATTATTGATGATGCGATCGTTGATGTCGAAAACATCATCCGACACGTTGAAAACGGTGAAAGTCCGCGAAAAGCAGCCCTTGCAGCTACAAATGAAATCGGTTTGACAGTGACGGCAGCAACGTTGACAGCTGTAGCAGTTTTCCTGCCCGTGGGTTTTATGGGTGGGGCGATCGGTCAGTTTTTCAAACCCTTTGGGATCACCATCGCAGCTGCGATGCTGACTTCTTTGTTGGTTGCCCGCACCTTATCTCCAGTTTTAGCTATCTACTGGCTGAAACCAAAACCCTCACACTATTATCACCGCGAAGGAAAATTGTGGCTGGGCTTTACTAATTTTTATCAGAACTTGCTGCACTGGTCTCTAAGTCATCGAGCTATCGTTATGGGGTTAGCGGTGCTTAGCCTAGCTGGAGGAATAGCACTCATCGAGCTGATTCCCAAAGGATTTATTCCTAAATTAGATCGCGGCGAGTTTAACATTATTTATACTGCTCCTCTTCCAAGTTTTACCGGACAGGGACAAGGGGATACCGGGAATAGAGCGCAACAACTTTCCGCGTCTTCGTCGCAGTCTTCAATTCAAAATACCACATCCGTCTCGGAAAGTTTGCCACGAAGGAAAACCCGAAAGCTCCTCGCCGAAGGCAAGACAACCTCCTCCACCGCAGGCTCTCAAGCCACTGGCGTGCTTGGGAGCCAAATTCCTGATCCTCTAAATGATTCTCTTCAAGTTGCTAAGAAGCTAGAGGCGGCAGTAAGAAAATATCCTATAGTGGAAACGGTATTTACGGTGGTGGGTTCGCGTGAGGGTGAGCCGAATAAAGGTAAACTTTATGTCAAGCTGAAGAGCGATCGCTCTTATAAAACATCAGAGTTTGAAGATCAATTACGTTCGTCGTTACCTTCACAAACTGGTGTCACGACAAGTGTTGAAGATATTTCATTTGTCGATACAGGTGAGCAAAAACCTTTAGAAGTCGCGCTTAAAGGAAATGACATCAAGGCTTTAAGTAAAGCGGCCAAAGCAATAAAAACTCGCATTGAGAAACTACCGGGATTTGTTGATGTCACAGTTACAGGTGTAGCTGATGCACAAAACCAAATTTTTCAGATAGAGCGTCAGAATCACCAACGAGTAGCGTATATCAGAGCCAATCTTGGGAAAAATCTCTCTGTCGGTGATGCCACTGATAAATTGGTAGCTCAAGCTAAGACAATGCTACCTCCGGGCATTTCCTTCGATTTAGGAGGAGATTCAGCACGTAGTGGAGAAGTTTTCAGCAGTTTTGGCACAACTCTTTTGCTGTCAACATTGTGCATTATTGTGGTATTGATTGGGCTATTTAAAAGTTGGGTAGACCCTGTGGCTATTGGTATTTCTTTGCCTTTGGCATTAGTAGGAGCAATGCTAGCACTACTTTTTACGAAAAGCGACTTTGGCATGATCTCGCTGATTGGCTTTGTCTTTTTGCTAGGACTGAGTAATAAAAATGCCATCTTAATTGTGGATTATATCAATCAGTTACGTAAAATCGGGTTGAACCGCACAGACGCTATTTTGAAAGCAGGACCAGTGCGACTTAGACCAATCATGATGACGACTGCTGCTACTATCTTGGGGATGGTGCCTATTGCTTTGGGTTTAGGAGCGGGTTCTGAGTTGCGATCGCCTATGGCTATAGCTATTGCTGGCGGGTTGATAAGTTCTACTGTACTCAGCTTAATTGTTGTGCCTGTTGTCTACACCCTTTTGGATGATTTATTTCCTCGCAAGCGATTTAAATCCTCTACAACTTATGTAAAGTAACTCCGACTTTTCGCGCCATCCTAACTTCTATAGAGGTTAATCTCATATCTAAAATTGAATGACTCAAGTTAAAATTTATGGCATAAAAGAGCATTTGAATCCAATCAAACACAGGCTTTCAGATGTGATTCATTCTTGTGTGGTGGATGCTTTACAGTATCCGCCTGACAAACGAGCACATCGATTTTTTCCTCTTGATGCTTCCGACTTCTTCTACCCATTAGGGCGGACAGATCGATACACGATTCTTGAGTTTAGTATGATTGAAGGTCGCAGTGTAGATGCCAAGAAGCACCTAATTAGGTTGCTTTTTGAACGCCTTCAGCAAGAACTCGGCATTTCACCCCAAGATTTAGAAATGACTATCTTTGAAACACCAAAGCACAATTGGGGTTTTCGCGGACTCCCAGGTGACGAACATACACTCAATTATAAAATTGAGGTGTGATAAAAGTTCGTAGTAAGCGCTTGAGCGCTTGTATCAATGATTTAAGCGCACTACATTATTCATAAT
>JAQYWN010000149.1 GCA_029379265.1 Rhizonema sp. NSF051 | reverse complement strand
CAGATCCTGCCTATGGAAAACAGAAAAAGATTTTTTTCCGATAATTTTAATTATGGGGATTCTCTTTTTACTTTTTACTTTTTACTTTTTACTTCAATACTTAGGTCGTTGTCTAAAATTGGCGACTGATTCTACTATTCCAATCGCTATAAAGTTTGCCAACATAGCGGAACGACCATAACTCAACCAAGGTAGGGGAATTCCAGCTACGGGTGCTAATCCTACAGTCATACCGATGTTGACAACCATTTGAAACACGATCATCGACAAAACGCCAATCGCCAATAAAGAACCAAAGTTATCTTTCGCAGTCTGCGCGATGTGCAACAGGCGCAGACAAATAAAGCAAAAGACAACGAGTACAACCAAACAGCCAATAAAACCGAATTCTTCACCAACGGCAGAGAAAATAAAGTCAGTATGCTGTTCGGGAACGAAATTTAGTTGAGTCATAGGACCTTTAAAAAGACCCAATCCCCAAAATTCTCCAGCACCGATCGCAATGCGAGATTGGATGAGGTGGTAACCAGCGCCAAGAGGATCGTGTTCGGGGTTAACAAATACAGTCAACCGATTTTTTTGATACTCTTTTAACACATGATTCCAGGCAAAAACCCCTAATTCCCCACCTAAAAGGTTGAAGCATAATGCACCTATACCACTTAGCCAAAAATGACGAGTGGGAAGAGATAAAGAGCCAAGTAAGGCCATACCGCCCGACCAAGCTAATCCTAAAGGTGCCAAATATACCTCGTGAAACAAAACTATCGGGATTGGCCAAGGTATACTCATCAGAATCGCTGCTACCAGAGGCGAAATCAACAGAATTAACCAGCTTGGGTTGGCATTTGCCCAGTACAACATTGCCAAAACAATCGCACCAAAGACAAGTGATGTTGCCAAGTCTGGCTGTAAAAAGACTAATGCCCAAGGTACAGCTGTGATTGCCAAAGCCCTGAAGACATTATCAATACTAGAAGCAGTACGCTTATGTAATAGTGCTGCTAAAGTAATAATTAATCCTATTTTGGCAAATTCTGAAGGTTGAACCGGTATACCAGCAATACTGATCCAACGCTGTGCCCCTTTAGCACTGGTGCCAGCAATCATTACTGCAATCAGGCTAACGTTAGTAATCGTGTATGTTACCCAATGCAACTGAATCAGGTTTTCATAACGAATCCTGGCAATAAAGAGCGATACAATCAAGCCAATGCCACCCATGAGCCAGTGCCACCACCAGTCAGTTAAACCTTGGGTCAATTCTGTACTGCGGATCATAATTCCGCCAAATATGGTCAGAGCAACTGGTAAACCAAATAGTAACCAGTCTATTTGCTGCCAGGGTTTAACCCAATACTGCCAGCGAATTTTGGGTATTGAACGTTTTAGGAGCATTGTAAGATTTTAGACTTAAATTTTAAATTTAGAGTAACTAAAAATCTGTATTCTGTAGCTGAGTCATCAAAACCAGACAAAAATTTGCTTTTTATGTCAAAGCTGCAACAGAAACTTTGCCAGCGATACTCAGGGCGATCGCCTTTAAAGCTTGTGCACTTTTCGAGTCCGGTTCGCCAACGACTATAGGAATACCGTTGTCACCACCAATTCTTGTGGAAATTTCTAATGGCACGCACCCGATTAACGGCACTCCCAACTCTAAAGCGGTTTTCTCGCCACCTCCAGAGCCAAAGATGTCATACTGTTTGTCCGGCAAATCTGGCGGAATAAAGTAGCTCATATTTTCTACTATTCCCAAGACTTGGACGTTCATCTGCTGAAACATCCGTAAACCTTTGCGAGAATCTAACAGTGCGACGTTTTGCGGTGTGGTGACAATCACTGCTCCTGCCATCGGTACTGCTTGTGTCAAAGTTAACTGAGCATCCCCCGTTCCTGGAGGCATATCCACAATCAAATAGTCCAGTTCTCCCCATTCCACTTGATAAAGGAACTGGCGAATCACTCCATTAAGCATTGGTCCTCGCCAAACCACAGGCTGATCTCGGTCGATCAAAAAGCCCATTGATACTAGTTTGACGCCGTGATTAAATGCAGGTTCCAGTACATCACCTTTTTCTGTTGAACGGACTGTAATTTGACTCTCACCTAGTCCCAGCATCGTGGGGTCATTAGGACCGTAAATATCAGCATCAAGTAAACCAACCTGTGCCCCTGTTTGAGCTAAAGCAACTGCGATATTCACAGCAACAGTGCTTTTCCCCACACCACCTTTACCACTGGAAATGGCGATAATGTTCTTGACTCCGGGGATTCCAGTGCGATCGCTCAGGCTTTTTTGCTTGGGTGTTTCTGCTGTCACCTCTATAAATACGTCCGTAACTCCTGGAAGCTTTCTCACGGCTTTTTGGCAGTCTTCAACAATAAACTCACGTAATGGACAAGCAGGTGTGGTTAACACCAATGTGAAATTTACCTTGCCACTGTCAATTTTAATGTTACGAATCATGTTCATCTCTACCAGACTTTTGCGGAGTTCTGGATCTTGCACTGGTCGTAACACTTCTAAGACTGATCGGGAATCTAGGACATCGTACATAGTATTTTACAGAAAATCTGTAACAATTTTTTACAAAACTAAATGATTAATCTATCTAGATCTAGATCTTAGCTTTTTAGGGGAATTGCTAATCGCACTTGAGGCTCTTTCTAAAAATCAAAACAACCGTCTTTAATGGATTCTCTCTTACCTGACACGGCTTGTAATGCTGTTTTTTCGACAGCCTCAACCAAGGAACGAGCTACACGATCTGCATAAGGGCGAGAAAAAGGCCAAATCAAAGGTGATAACCAACCGCGTAATGTTACAGAATAAGACAAACAAGTGCCACAAACTGTGGACTCTACTCGATAAGTCACTCGTTCCTCGATCCCAGGAATTGCTAACACTCTGACAGTCAGTAACTCTCTAGGATTCACTCGTTCCACAAATATGCGAATCGGAATTGGCGATAAGCGTGTCACGGCTTGGTAAATCAATCCTGGTTTTGGTACCAATCCGCAAGGTAAGTTAGTACTTTTTAACAATGGATGCCAGGAAACATCTCCTAAGTCAACTACCTTTTGCCACAATTCATCTACAGAAGCAGAACTGATCTCTCGATAAGTCTTGAATAGAGAGACGCAAACCTGACGACGTTTGCGGTGGATAAATTTGGACAACCAAATTTGCATTTTCCCGATCTTCCTCACGACGCGTTTTCTGTTAAGCTCATCCCACACCCCAAAAAGCTAGGGGGTGGGGAACACTCGAATGAGGAGGAGAAGGGGAACACAGGTGGAGAATCATAATTCCGGTAAAGACGCTTTAAACAGAGCGTCTCTACATCTTTACACCTCTTTTAAAGACGCTTTCATTGCTGCGCGTCTATCTCCTGAACTCCCTTAGCTCCCCACTCCCCCCTGACCTTTATAGTAATGACAGGCATCTTTACATCCCAAGGGAGTTTTACCAACGTCATGTATAAAAAAGTTAAAAAACACAACCAATATACAAACTCAATACCCCTTTGAGCGAGAATAACTCTAGTCATAGCCATCGAGTAAGAAGAATGCGCCACTTGAAAGAGGATAATTCAGCTATTACCGACTTTTTGGGGCTTGTTCCCCGGAAAGTCAGTGGTAGATTGAATCTGGTAGGGGGGTTATACTCGCCGATTCAGGACGAGCGCAAAAGCTGAATTTCTCTCTTTCAACCTACTACATACTTCATATTCGCTACCTTCATCAAATTGTCAGTTGAAAAATTTGTTGCTTTTTTGAAAAATCGTAATTTAGGTTCTTGAGTTTATGTTAACCAACTCCCTCGATCCCCAAACAAAATCTGCCACATCTTTGCCGCCACATGACGCTAAAGCAAGGGTTCGTCAGTTCATGCAACAGTTACAAGACCAAATCACTCAAGGGCTGGCAGACTTGGATGGTGTGGAGAGCTTTCAGGAAGATCGGTGGGAACGTCCAGAAGGAGGAGGAGGGCGATCACGGATTCTACGTGAAGGAGCAGTCTTTGAACAAGCTGGTGTAAACTTTTCTGAAGTTTGGGGCTCGCATTTACCACCCTCAATTTTAGTTCAACGTCCAGAGGCAGAAGGACACAGCTTTTATGCCACTGGCACCTCAATGGTATTACATCCTCGCAATCCTTATGTGCCAACCGTTCACATCAATTATCGCTACTTTGAGGCAGGACCAGTATGGTGGTTTGGTGGTGGTGCCGATCTGACTCCCTATTATCCTTTTGCCGAAGATGCGAAACATTTCCACAACACTTTCAAACAAGCTTGTGATGCTCACCATCCAGAATATTATCCAGTGTTCAAGCGCTGGTGTGATGAATATTTCTACTTGAAACATCGCGACGAGACGCGGGGTATTGGTGGTCTGTTTTTCGATTACCAACATGGTGAGGGTCAGTTGTATCGTGGTCCCCACCCTGATAATGCGGCAGCTATGTACAGCGACTCTTTAGATAGAATAGCACCACGTAGTTGGGAAGAATTGTTTGCGTTTGTAAAAGACTGTGGCAATGCCTTTCTGCCAGCTTATATACCTATTGTCCAACGGCGAAATGAAATTGAATATGGCGATCGCCAACGGAATTTTCAACTGTACCGCCGGGGAAGGTATGTAGAATTTAACTTGGTTTATGACCGAGGTACAATTTTTGGTCTCCAAACCAATGGACGTACTGAATCAATCTTGATGTCTCTCCCACCCTTGGTACGCTGGGAATACGGCTACCAACCACAACCAAATTCTCCAGAAGCCGAGTTGTATGAAATCTTCCTTAAACCTCAGGATTGGATAAACTGGACACCAAGCCATACTGAAGCTAAGTGAGTTAAACTGCAAAAGGCAAGCACGAAGCAATAAAAGTGACAATAGTATGTGTAGCTTGTTAAGCTCAAACTACACATCAGTCAATTTTTGTGCTGGTGTCTACTAACACTCCTCGCGTTAACAAGCCTATCTCACGAAAATAAGATGGGTAGTCGCGGGGATAATTAGTGGTTGGTAGTTCTACATAACTACTAACAATTAACAACTCACAGCTAATCAATTTTGAGAGTGCTTAGGGGAGGCGAGAGTGATTCAGATCGAGCAAAAAACTTATACGACCCAAGACGGTAATACAGTGATCGTCTTGATACCCACAGGTCGTTTGGATATTACTACAGCGTGGCAATTTCGTCTAAAGTTGCAGGAATGCATTTCTAAATTGAGTCGCCATGTCGTTGTCAATCTCGGTCAAGTAAATTTTATTGATAGTTCTGGTCTCACATCTTTAGTGGCAGGAATGCGCGACGCTGATAAAGTTAAAGGCAGTTTCCGAATTTGTAATGTCCATCCTGAAGCTAAGCTGGTGTTTGAAGTTACGATGATGGATACAGTCTTTGAAATTTTTGAAACAGAAGATGAAGCTTTAGAAGGTGCACCTCGTAGCATAGCCAGTTAAATCAGTGCTGAGTTTTGAAGTGCTGAGGAGCCAGCGCCGTGCGGGGGTTCCCCCCGTTGAGGCGACTGGCGTTGCTGAGTAAGAAAGAGTTTTGAGTTAAGATTTTTCTGTTTCAAGCTAAATCTTTGATTTAAGGGAGTTAGGGGAAGGACTTTTCACGACTCAGGACTCAGCACTCAGCACTCAGTACTTTTTAAAACTGTTGACGCTTAGTGTAGCGATATGGGCCTAAAACTGCTCCCCAAGTCGCTTTACCCGTAGTTGAGTCAATTCCTTTGTCATAACTTGTAAATTCATCTTGAGTAACCCCAAATCCTAAAGAAACTTGAACGGTATTACCAAGATAGGTAAAGCAACAACGAGTTTCTGGAGGTGACGTAGCAGTAAACTGAAAGTGGTTTGTGGTCAGAGTATTCTGGGTGACGTTGAGAATGCAGCCTGGGAGGAACTCTAATTCATCAGGAGTGAGTGTATTAAGTAAATCAGGGTTGCAACCAGCACCAATTAATGCATCTGGATTTTTGGGCATATAGTATTGGACTCTGAGTGCATCTGGGTTATGTCCCTCTATAAGCCGTATAATCCGCTGGCGGTAAGGTCGATCTAAGTTGAGAATGTTGGCTTGTTCGGCAAACAAGGTTATGCTGTCTTCACAGAATAAAGCCACAGGTCTATGCCACAGACGTAAGTGGACGTACCAAACAGGTTCTTCGAGAGCTTGTTCTCGATTATCAAATTCACCAGCTAAGTAATTGGCTAGGGTGAGTAACTGTGGCGAAAAGTTCATTTGATGGTAGAAGTTAGGAGTCAAAAGTTGTAGAAAAGCTCTGTTTGAAGCGTTCTACAAGAGGAGCAGAGTTAGATCCCATTTTACAACTCATTCGAGTTAACCTTGGCAAAGTTGCCTAGACGCGAGAAAATAAACATACGTCGCCCTAAAAGTTTTATTTGTGAATAACGTCCGTACTGTCTCTGATACAAAGCGAACTTTCTACTCGGATCACACGCGTCCGATTAACACAATTTATCGTCGAGTTGTGGAAGAGTTGATGGTGGAAATGCACCTGCTGTCAGTGAATGTTGATTTTGGCTACAACCAGATTTATGCCTTAGGCGTCGTCACAGCCTTCGACCGCTTCATGCAAGGTTACCAGCCAGAACGGGATAAGGAGTCGATTTTTAACGCATTAATTCAGGCTGTACAGGAAGATCCACAGCGTTACCGACAGGATGCTCATCGGGTGGAAATAAGCGCAAAAAGCTTACCCACAAGAGAATTAATTGCTTGGTTAAGCCAACAAGCGATTCACTCAGAAACAAATCCTGAATTGCAAGAACAGCTACAAGCGATCGCGAAGGATCCTAATTTCAAGTACAACCGTTTATTTGCAATAGGTTTATTCTCTTTATTGGAACTGTCAGATCCAGAATTAGTTAAAGACGAAAAACAACGTACTGAGGCATTGAAAAACATTGCTACAGGCTTGCATATATCTGATGATAGACTCAACAAAGATTTGGAATTATACCGAGCTAACTTAGATAAGATGGTGCAAGCACTGGTTGTTATGGCCGATATGCTGACAGCAGATCGCAAAAAACGTGAACAGCGTACTCAACAATCAAGTACTACAGTTGCGCCCCCAACTGAATCTTGAATAATGAGAGGTTAGAACTTTTGAAGGTAGGAGGTAACCGTACCTACCCCCTACTTTTCGGTCAAATCATGCTCTTAGACGTTTTTTTACACATAACTCCAAACAGAAGTTACGTATTTAATAATGTGTAAATTAAACTACTGATAATAGAGAGTGCAAAAGCTCCTGTAATAGCACTCCAAATACCAAACCGCAAACGAAAACCCTGTATAGAATAGGCGATAATTCCAAAACATAAAATTCCAAAGATAAATGTGATAAAGCCAGATAGCAGGTCAAATGAGACAAAATTCAGTTGTGAAAATGTGAGGCGTAAAACGGGTCTTACTGATGCCGATAGAATTCCCAGAACGGCTGCGGACATTAGGGCTTTCCCTGGAGTATCAATTTCAACTCCTAATGGTAATTTGTTAACAAGATACAAGCTGACAGATGTTACCACCCAAACAATAAAAAGCTTCCGAATATCCATTGCCAAAACCCTTAAAAGTTAGATGGTGATGAGCAAAAATGAAGCTGTAAGCACACAGTAATCAGCAGCCTAAGCACGGATTGGATTGTGTAAACTTTCAACAGAGCTAACGCTTAAAAACATAAGTACTGAGCGCTTGAAACGACGGCGAAGATGCTTACGTGAAGCTGAACTCATTTTTGTAAATTAGCAAAAGTTTTGCGGCTAGTGGGAATTTATTTTGAATATTTTTAGGTTTGTCAGCTTATGAGGAGACAGGAGGCATGCAAATGTAGAGACGGGTTGCGTTGTTACGTCTCGTGATTGAGTTGGAGGCGCTCCCGCTCATTTCCCCTATTCCCCACCTAAAAAGAATCAGGAGAGCGGGAGCCTCGTCAATTCCTCCGCGAGGAGGAAGGAAGCTCAACAGGCTTGTTAAAACAAGCCTATGCTATTGGTATTTATAAGCATCACTTCGATGTACCTGTTGGCAATAGTTGTAATTGACATCAAATTTCTTGTTGCCGCAGTTCAAACTAAAGGAGCCGCTAGATATTGTTGCAATTCTCCCAATATAGTTGCCTGCTGACTTACATTTTTTACAATTTTAAGGTGAGGTTTGACAATCTATTCGAGCCGCTCATTTCTTCTGTTTGGGTGCTGCACCTTTTGATTTGGGCACTACAGGAGAAGAACCAGTATTAACTTGAGGAACACCTTGTCCCGGAAAAGGTTGACTGGGTGTATTGAGTAAGGGTTGATTGGGGACTGGGAGAAGATTTGGGTTAGAGTTACCTTGTTGTGGATACACTGGTGCCACAGAGGAAGCTCCGGTACCAGGATAAGGTAAGTAGGGAGAAGTCTGTAGGGAGGGGCTGGTGGCAGGTTGTGAGGAACCGGGTATAATTCCTAGAGAAACGCGATCGCCCCCGACTTGTCGCAGTAAGTCTAAAATTTCTATAACATCGTTATACGTTGCCGAGCGGGAGGCATTTAGTACTAAAGTGCCAGTGGGATTTTGTTGGAGATATTTCTTTAAAATTTCCGCCAACTGCTCCCGTCTTACCGGCTGTTTTTCCACATAAGTTTGACCAATGGCATCAACAGTTACAGGTAATATCTGTCGTCCCGCCAAAGAAGAGACACCTGATGCTGTACCTGGCTTGACTTTAGGTAAGTCAACATTAATTGCCTGTTGAGTTGCGTGTTGCCGAGGGATTTGCAAAGCTGCCAAAATAAAAAACGTCAGAATACAAAAAATGACATCAATAAAAGGAATGATTTGAACTTGAACTTCTTCTATTGGAGTATGTAGGTTAACTTTCATCTCTCACTCTCACACTTGATTGGATATGGAATTCTTTACCAAAAAGTAGGTAGTAGATAGTAGACGCTCTTGTTTTTTTACTCAGGACGATCGCACTACCGAGGGAAGTTTCTTCCAATCTACTACAGATCTTTTACAGGCTACCTGATGTTCAAATAAGCTATAGAAATGTTGTAAACTTTGCGGACTGCTGAGACCCACTTTTTCCAAATAATAGCTAGTTCTTTACTTGGATATACCCGGTAACTCACTGTCTTCAGTAATTTGCTTTTTGTACTTTCTAAGTCCTTTGAGTCGGCAACTAAAGACATGGACGATGGCGAGAATATCTTCCACCATTTCGCGTTCTGGGCTGAGGTTCTTTTGGTCGAGAACCAATATTTCAGTCTGCTGCCTAGTACAGAGCCATGAGATAATATCGAACCCAACGCGGCAAAGCCTATCTTTGTGGGCAACGACAACAAGCTTGATAGTGTTTGTGAGAACTCTGTCCAGTAAGGTTTGAAGACCTGGACGTTTGAAATTGAGTCCACTTCCGATATCCGTAATGATTTCTGCGTCTGGATAACGAGACGTGAGAAACTTAACTTGTTGTTCAAGGTCAGATTTTTGACTGCGGCTTGAAACTCTGGCATAAAGCAAGATTGCTCGTTCGTCTGCGGGGTTGCCTTGTCGAACAGGGATAACTGAATCGAGGTTGTATCTTCGTTGACCTCCTTGAGTAAAGATGCCTTCGATTTTTCCCGCTTCAAGCCACCTTTCGAGCGTTTTGGTACTGACTCCCAGTTTTGAGGCAGCAACCCTGGGTTGGACATATTTTGTAGACATCCTACGTTTTTGGACTACTTCTTCAGTCTAGTCCGGGATGTCTATTTTGTCTATTTTGTCTATTTTGTCTGGATATCTACTGTCCTATTTTGAACTCCATTAGTTTTCTTTGAAGATCATGAATCTGATTCCAAAGGTGGTTCAGGAGTTTCAGAAAACTTATTTCTACCCTTCTTGCGGGGCGGATTCAAGTTAACCGGAGGCAGGACTGGTGGATCGGATGTTACCTGATTAAAGTCTGGTGGAAACTGCCGATAGAGTAATTCCAACTCATTCCCCGCCTTCCGAAAAATTTTGACTTGGTTGACAACAAAACCTTGAAATAGGCGGTATAATGCCAGACTGAAGATCGCAACAACAAGACCCGTTGCCGTGGCAATCAGAGATTCCCCAATACCGTTAGTCACCCCAGTCGTTACCCCAGACGTAGAGTCAGTTGCCAAATCACCAATGTGAATTGATCGCAGAGACTGGATCAAGCCTAAAACCGTACCTAACAGTCCCAATAGGGGCGCGAGGGCAATGACTGCTTCCAACAGTTTTTCACCTCGTCGCATCCCAGCTAATTCATCTTCTGCTGTAGCTTCCAAGGCTAATCGGAAGCTTTCTAGATCGCTTTTCGGCAGGCTTAAGGGGGCATAAAGAAATCGTCCGATTGGCTGGTTGGTAGATTGTTGTGCAATATCAGCAGCCATTGTCCAATTCTCTCGAGCGGCATCCAATACGCGAGTGACAATTTCCTTTTCCTGGCTTAAAACTCGCACCCAGAACCACAAACGCTCAAAAATCACGCTTAAAGCTAAAATTGATAGGGCAAGTAAGGGCAACATGATTGGCCCGCCCTTTTTCCACAGATCTAAGATATCCACTATTTTATGTTTCCTCCATCCAATTTCATGAGTGCTGTTTTAGTGAATACGGTAGCATCTTCCTGACAAACTAGGGCGGTTATTCCCACAGGAAGTTTATGGCATCATTTGCCAGAATGAAAGGTAACTGGAGGCTAAAGTTATGAAATTTTCAATTCAATCAGTTTACGGTTGGTATCGCAACTTGATTCGTAACCCTAAGTATCGTTGGTGGATAATTTTAGGAACGCTACTTTATTTTGTCAGCCCAGTTGATATTGTCCCAGACTTCCTGCCAATTGTTGGAGAAGTTGATGATGTCTTTTTGTTGACGTTGATGGTTTCTGAAGTGTCTGGGCTATTGATTGAAGGCTTTAAAGCACGTAAGGACAATGTAGCTTCATCTAACGCAACTACCACAGCTGAGAATTCACCTTCTAATTCTGAAGCTACCATTGATGTTGATGCCGTTTCTGTTAAGTAGTATTAATAATGAAATAAAATCTAATAACCTCTCCTTTGGTTGGTTTACCAGCACGTTTGTTTAGGAGAGGATATTTTTTTGAAATAGTCAAATGATCGAGCGTCAAATTATCGGGTTACTACCTGCCGGTGGACAGGCAACACGGATTTCTCCTCTACCACTTAGTAAGGAGCTATATCCAATTGGTTTTCAGGAGCGCACTCATCAACGTGATATACGCCCCAAAGTCGTTTGCCACTATTTGCTGGAAAAAATGCTTATAGCAGGTATTGATAAGGCTTACTTTATCATCCGTTCGGGCAAGTGGGACATTCCAGCGTATTTTGGAGACGGTACAATACTTTCCATGAACTTGGGCTATCTGATCATGGGTTTGCCTTATGGTGTACCTTTCACGTTGGATCAAGCCTTCCCCTTTGTTCAAGATGCGATCATCGCTTTGGGCTTTCCCGATATCTTATTTCAGCCCAAGGATGCCTTTGTACAAATACTTACGCGCCTTAAGGCAAGCAACGCTGATGTCGTGTTGGGATTATTCCCCACCGATCAACCTCACAAAGCTGGGATGGTTGATTTTGACGCGACAGGTAGAGTTTATTTTATTGTTGAAAAACCCAGCCACTCAAATTTACGTTATATGTGGGGGATTGCGGTTTGGACTCCTGCATTTACGCAGTTTTTGCACGATTATCTAATCGCTATCAAGGCTAATAGCAATTTGTCACAGTTTCCAGAATTACCTATCGGCGATGTTATTCAAGCTGCTGTTAACAAAGGCTTCCATGTAGAAGCAGAAGCTTTTCCAAATGGTACTTATTTAGACATTGGTACGCCAGATGATTTAATCCTAGCTGTGCAGCAGTTTGCTGTGGTAGAAAAGTAAGCTTTCAGCCTTCATCTATCAGCTTACATGACTCCTCAAGAATTAATTTGTGTGTAAGAATTCAGGAGTCAGGAGTCAGGAGTCAGAATGCTTGTCGCTTCAAGAATTTAAACTACGGATATTTTGTGGACATCATTACCGAAGTGGAGCTATAAGCTTTGTCCCAAGCTGAATTCTGAATTCTGAATCCTTACATTTGTATCACCTATGTCTATAAAAATTCTGCTTGATAGCTGACAGAAGAACTGCCAAGATTCCTGAATGCTTATACCTGAAGAGTTTGCTCTTCCCTTCTAATAATTGGGGGTGAGGGGTAGGTGGGGAGAGGCACCTCATTCCTATATTTATTTAAAGCTGTAATATTATAGATGTCTGTTGATATAAAGCTTACTCTTGGGAACCTAACCCTGTGGACAAACTTGACAAAATTTATTTCTGACTATGACTTGATATTTGTAATTGTATCTTCAGAAACATATTTTTTGTATTTAATTGTTGTTTTCATTAGCATTAATTAATAT
>JAQYWN010000148.1 GCA_029379265.1 Rhizonema sp. NSF051 | reverse complement strand
ATCTAGTAATTTATGGCATCGTTTCCTGTATTATTTATTAGAAACAAGTTCAGTTAGCAGCAAACGTGATGAATGTATGTAAACGGAAACTAACTTGATACGGGAATTTCCGCATCAAGAGCGTAAACGTTCTACAGTTTGTTCAGATTACAAGCGATGGGTGTTCTAAAAATAAAATTGGGCTGATATGCTTGATAGTTGAGTAGCACAACTACTAAGAGTAAGCGTGTAGCTTTGCAACGCGTCTCTTACGTATTAGCTGTACTTATAGGTTTGTCATACCTGCGTTTCCAAACTCTCGTAGTGTCACGAGTGGTCAAAATTTCCTATGGCGGTGCTTCCCGTCAACATCGCTGCTGTGTTTCTTACGTAAACAAACTTAAAAAATTATGCTTTCTTTAAACAGGCGATAAAGGAAAGTATAAGATGTGGGGTTGTATCAATAATTTGTAAAGAGTTTGTTTCTTCACGAGATTGCTTTATTTAAAGGGCATACTTCTCGATAGAATGTGGAAGCAACTTTTACCCGAATGCGTGTATCTACAGAAAACAACTTAACACAAGTGCCGTTTAACTCCAAAGATTTCACGCAATTGCTGCACTGAAAATGCTGTAATACGTGCGTAACCTAAGTCATGAAAGGGTTACTCATGTCCGCATGTCAATTTCAGATAAGTACTAACACTTATCTAAGGCTGATGCAGCAATTACCATAACGTAAACACTAAGAAATTATACCGTTGACATAATCTTGGTAATATGCTCTCATTAGCGAATAAATGAAGATATGGTGAAGAAACTGTGATGACATCAAAGTCCAAGTACACCTAAGTGATTTTTGCTGCTACTATGCTTGGCATACTTGGGAATTCAAGCACCGTAAGGAAAATTTGGTCTTTTAGTTAAGAACATAAACGTACTTGAAAATGTTTTGCTATTTCTTGATGCCTTCCAATGACATCTAAAATTTCATGGCTGAGGCAAGGGAGCCTCTTTTTTGCCTTTTTCTCCCTAAGTATTATCACTTATAAAATCATTCCCTCTGTTGCTCAAACGGGAGCCATATCAAACACGGCTAACGGTGGAGCAGACAACATACCAGGAAGAGTTGACTCCAATCCGGTGACTTTCACAGCCGGGCAAGGAGCTTTACAGGTGATCAAAACAGCTGATCGGGCAGCAGCTGAACCGGGGGATACTGTAGTTTACCGTCTGACAATTAAAAATACAGGCAACTCTTCTGTAACGAATGTCACGATTACTGACAGACTTCCTTTTGGTTTGCAATTCATTTCGCGATCGCTCAGAGGTTCTATCGGATCTCAGTCAGTCCCGGTAACAGCTAGCCAAAGTACAAGTCGGAACATAACAATTACTGCGACAGGGGTACTACCACCAAACCAAAGCTTGAGTGTTAGTTATGCAGTCGAAGTGACACCAGACGGAGTTCGGGGAGATGGCAGAAATTTGGCACAAGCCAGATCCGGTAACTTAACAAGTAACCAAGCCAGTTATCAATTGCGGATTCGACCGGGCATAGTTTCTGATTGTGGCACCATAATTGGTCGAGTATTTATCGACAAGAACTTTGACGGCGAACAGCAACCCAACGAACCTGGAGTCCCGAATGCCGTGATCTACATGGATGATGGTAATCGCATCGTCACAGATGCCAATGGACTATTCTCGCTACCAAACGTCATTGCGGGCTATCGATCAGCAACGCTGGATTTGAGTAGCTTACCGGGATATGCGTTGGCACCTAATAAATATTTCATTGAAAAGAATAGCCAGTCACGTTTGATAAGACTAGCACCGAGCAGTCTGGTACGGGTGAATTTTGCAGTTACACCTGCGTTTTCCAAGAAGAGGCGATGAGAACAAGAAAGCTATTCGTGCATAATACCCAAAATGGAATTATGCCTCAAAAAGGTCAAAAGCAACTATCTCCTATTTTACGCTTTGCCCTAGTTACTAAGGGTAGCGTTAGCATCTTACCTGTAGTTTTGACAGTCGTTTTACCTTCATTTGTAAGTACAAAAGCAAATTTAAGCAATGCTGCCTTCGCAGGTGTACCAGAGGCAGATGTTCAGTGGCAGACGAGTACAACAACTCAAACGAGGGTAGAACTGAAACAATCAACAAACAGCGCTACCACATTGAGAAATGCACTAAAGAAGGAAAATCTGCAACGTGGTAGCGTTGTCCTACCCCACGATGACTCGTTACAAGTCAGTCTAGAAAGATTGCCCGTCTCCGGATTGAATGAAACGGGAGTAGAGGTGATAGCGGAGGCAGGGGATGGAGCATTAGTTCCTCCATCCTCCTCATCTCAACAAAACCCAGCATCCCCACTGCCACAACAATCAACCTCACCGACTCTCAACCAAGGGGAACTGTTTCGCCAGAGTCAGCAGGAAGTCCCTTCTGTCATACCAGTTCAACAAAACCCATCCGCGAATCCAATTCCATCTCAACAAGACACAGGGACTCAATTTCAAAACCCTTATGCGAACCCAATCCCATCTCAACAAACCCCACGTCTTCAATTTGAACAAAACCCAAACTCCCCTTTATCTCCCTCACCTCAACAAAACCCAAAACCCTCATCTTCCTCAACCTCCAAGACTCGCAGATCCTCAAAAGTTAATGGCGCACAAATAGTCATTACACCTGTAGGCGATCCCCGAGTCCAAGCTGATGGACGTTCTACCATCAAGCTGCAAGGTCAAATTCTTGACGAAAAAGGTCAACTCATCCAAAAAGATGTGTTGGTGACTTTGACGACTAGTGCCGGTAAATTTATTGGAGTCGATCAAGACAAAGATCAACTGGGGTTTCAGGTGCGTGCCCGAAATGGTCAATTCATTGCGACTTTGCAATCAGACATCAAACCCCAGCAAGTCCGAGTGCGGGCAGCAGTAGAAAGAATCAACAAACCATCACCAATTACCCGTAGAGAAGTCCCCATACTGCCGAATGATGAATCATTTCCACAACAAACAGATACTTCTCTATTCAACCAGTTTGTTGATACTCCGATTGAAGCCTACACCCAACTAGAATTCACTACATATCTCCGCCCTTCCCTAGCAACTGGCGTCGTCAATTTACGAATTGGTGCGGGTGGTACTGATTATTGGGGTAGATATGAGGATTTCCTCAATCCCAACAAAATTGGTGGCACAACAGTTGATTTCAAATCATCTTTGTTTGCCACAGGTAAAGTCGGAGAATGGTTATTTACAGGCGCATTCAACAGCTACCGCGCCATTAACGAAGATTGCGAAGGTAGAAATCGCTTATTTGGTGGCGTTCAGTTTTGTGAACAACAGTATCCCGTTTACGGCGATAGTTCAACCTTTACGCCTACGACTCCTTCTATAGACAGTGTTTACGCTCGTTTGGAACGCACGTCTCGTGTACCTGGAGCAGATCCTGATTACTTTATGTGGGGAGACTTCAACACTGAAGAATTCTCCAGATCTTCCCAGTTATATACCGCCACAACTCGTCAGTTGCACGGCTTCAAAGCCAACTACAACTTTGGTCCCTTGCAGTTTACTGCCTTGTACAGTCACCTTGATGACGTTCAAGGCTTCCAACGAGACACTATAGTACCTAACGGCACTACTGGCTACTATTTCCTCTCAAAGCGTCTGTTGGTTCCAGGAAGTGAAACCGTTTATGTAGAAGCAGAGGAAATCAATCGTCCCGGTACAGTGCTAGAGCGCCAACAAATGTTGCGCTACACAGATTACGATATTGACTACGATCGCGGAACAATCAGGTTTTTCCATCCCATCAACCCAACGGATCTCAATCCGTTTGGGGATCATTTTGTCAGACACGTTGTCGTCACGTACCAAAATCAAAACGGTCAAAGTTCCAACGTCTACGGTGGACGATTACAATACAACTTCTCTCACGAATTAGAAAATAGAACATTCGCCGGAGCAAGTTACCTGCGGGACGACGAAGGAACTCAGAACTTTGAGTTGTATGGAGGCGATTTCTTAGTCTCTCTCGGAAATTCTGGTCAAATTGTTGGTGAAATTGCTCGTTCTAGCAGCGACTTGCTGAATGGACGGCGAGTCAACGGTAACGCTTACCGGATAGAAGCTTTAGGCAACTTTGCTGACATTTTTCAAGCCAGTGCCTACTACCGCGCAGTTGAACCAAACTTTGCTAACAACGCTACTTATAGTTTTACTCCCGGACAAACGCGCTATGGTGCATCTTTGCTAGCAAAGGTAACAAATACCACTAGCTTTCGAGTTGCTTACGACTATGAAGAGAACTACGGCGTTGCCCCAAATCAAAGTGTAAACTTTTTTGACTTGTTCGACCCGCAACCGCAATCGACTCCGGGTACAGCAGTCAACAACAGTCTCAGAACCTTCCGTGCCGGGATTCTACAAAAGCTCGGTTCTGCGGATGTCAGCGTAGAGTATGTTAACCGTTCTCGCAATGACCGCGTTAATAATGTGTTCAGAGGCTCAGCAGACCAACTTGTCTCTCGTGTCAAGCTTCCGATCACCGACACTTTAACCTTTCAGGCTCAAAATGAACTGACTTTAAGTAATCGCAGTGACGCACTGTATCCGAACCGCACAACTTTAGGTTTTGATTGGAAAGCTTATCCGGGCGTGACATTCCGACTTGCCCATCAGTTTTACGACAAAAGCGCGTTACTTCAAGGCAATTCAATCACCACCATAGATACAATTGTTGACCGCAAGCTGTCTAAAGATACTTCATTTACAGGTCGTTACTCAGTCTTGTCCGCATACAACGGCTTGCAAGGTCAAGGTGCTTTGGGTTTGAATCATGGTGTTCGCGTTGCGCCCGGTTTGAAGCTTGACCTGGGTTACCAATACGTATTCAACAACATCTTTAACGCCACTGCAGCTGGTTCTCGGAATGAGCAATACTACGCTGTCGGTCAAACAGCTTCCACACTCGGACTGTTTTCTGGTTCCGTCTTCAGTATTGGCATGGCCTATACCGACAATCCCAACTTCAAGGCAAGCGCTCGGATTGAATATTATGATGGTGCCAGAACGAACAACACTGTTATTACAGCAGCAATAGCTGGTAAACTCTCCCCCGCTTTCACGATATTGGGACGTTATCTACAAGCAGGTGCAGAAAATGCCTTTCTTCCTTCGGCAGGAAGTGGGTTTAATACGAATGGTATTCAGTATCAACAATTGGGAGACACAGCGAATTTTAAACTCGGTCTTGCCTACCGCGATCCTAAAAGTGATAAGTTCAACGCTTTGCTGAAGTACGAGTGGCGTCAAAATCACGATACAACTGTTTACAACGAACTACAAGGTTCAACGCCAACAGGTCACCTCTTTTCTGCAGAAGGTCTCTATGCCCCTAATTGGCGCTGGGAGTTTTACGCCAAATACGCTTTCCGTAATGGTGTCACTTACGATAATGGCAGTTCCTACGACAATACCGCGCATTTAGCGCAGGCGCGAGCAAGTTACAAATTGGGCTATCGCACGGATTTGGCCGTCGAGGGACGTTGGATCGGTCAAGTCTCAAATAGCAACAACAACTACAATGAATTCGGCGTCGCAGTTGAATTTGGGTATTATTTAACACCAGATTTACGTGTAGGTCTAGGTTACAGTTTCGGAAGCGTCGATGCAAATAAAGATCGCGATTTTACTGGTTACCGTTCTCAAGATGGTATTTACGTCAATATCAGCTTGAAGTTGAATGAACTCTTTGGCGGCTTTGGATTACAAAAACCCGTACCTAAGCAGCAGCAGGAGTCTGAGATTCCCGTATCTCAGGCACAGCCAGCAACTGGAACACAGTCACCTCAGAGTCGGTTGATCCAACTGTTGAAAAAAACACAGGCACTCTTAACTCCAAATCGTAGCAATACTGAGAGCGAGCGCAACTTAATAACGCTTCCTGTCAAGAGTGAATTCAATGGTAACCAAAATTCGGGGTTGCTTTCTAACATTGGACTGTTCAACAACAGTGGCCAGTAGCTTTTTGTAGAATTTGAGGTGTGCAGGAGTGAGTGAGTAATGTCGAGATTGAAAAAACTGACGCGGAGACGCGGAGATACGGAGACGCAGAGAAGTTACACTAAACCAAGTTCCCTTAGCGGACTACTAGTTTTTTACCTTTTACCTTTTACTTTTTCCCTTTTCCCTTTAGTTGCCTACAGTCAGACACCCGTTAAGAAGGACGTGGAGACTCAGGGACACAGGGAAGCACAGACTGTTTCACAGCAAATATCCCCCTCTGCCTCCTACCGGGTAGTGGTTAATAGTAACCTTGATGGGAATGTCCAAGCGGATAATCAGTTGACTTTGCGAGAAGCGATTGAGATTGTCAATGGTACGCTTCCTGTAGAGAAACTTAGCAGTGCAGAACAAGCACAGGTACAAAGAATCACTGGTGGTTCTCGGATCGAATTTAATCTGCCTGCAGGTGCAACGACTATTCAATTACAGAAAGTATTGCCAGATTTAGCGGTTCCGGGATTGATTGTTGATGGTTCGACTCAGCCGGGATATGATCCCACAAAATCGGCAACAGCAGAAATTGCCATTCCGATTCCGGTAGTGACAATAACTCCTGCAAATGGTAAAGAAATATTTCGTGGTTTGACAGTCGTGGCAGATGGGATAACTATTCGTGGCTTGAACCTCTACGGTTTTAATGCCAGTCCCATCAAGCAGATTCTGGGAAACTTGGCTTTTGATACGACTCCCAAGCCAGTGACTCTGACAACTCCGCCAGGAGATATTGTGATTGCTCATCGTAACCCACCTCCCGACACTAAACGACAACAACCGCCTAACGATACTTTTCCTTTTTATAAACGGGATGTCCCACCTAAAAACGTTGTTATTGAAAACAATTGGTTGGGGTTGACAGGCAATGAACAATTACCTGAAAACACATCGGCTTTTGGGGTTTACGTTTTTAACTCTCAAGGAGCAACAATTCGCCGCAACCGGATTTACTACCATGACGCAAGTGCGATTATTACCTCAGTACGTGGTGAAAATACGGTAGTTAAAGAAAACATTATCGTTGGGAACGGCATTGATGGAATGCCGGACGCCTTGCGGTTTGAAGGGGTAGTGACCAAATCCCAAATCGCTGGCAATTTAATCTGTGCCAACGATGGTGCTGGAGTGTATCTATTTAAACCAGAGGGAGATGTTCAAATTCAAAGCAATAAAATTACCTACAATGGCAGGCGTTTGCGACGGGCCGCAGTTTACTTGATGGGTCACAACCATCAAGTACTGGGTAACGAAATTGACCATCAAACAGGACCGGGGGTGGTAGTGTCAGCTTTTCCCAAAAGCGATCGCAATATCATCGAGAACAACAAATTCGCGGCGTTGGAAGGTTTGAGTATTGACCTCAACAGCCTCCAAAATCTTGATGTCAGCGACTTTCAACGAGGAGATGGTGCCAACCCCAAACGCGACTCTGGTAATCGCCGCCGAGATACAGGCAATGATGCCATTAACGCTCCAGAATTCGGAGCGCGGACGTTTGCACCCAGTGGTAACGGCGTAACTTTGCAGGGAAAATCAGATCCTGGCACGTCCGTCACTATTTACCGTTTAGGTGATTATCAGCAAGGGAAAAATGCCGTCTACGACCTCGGTTATGGAGCATTAGCCACTCCCCTGACGACGGCCAAAGTTGATCAGAAGGGGAACTTTAGCGTACAGGTAGACAATTTACAGGTTGGGGATGCGGTGAGTGCGATCGCCACCGATCCCAGATACGGGACATCAGAACCTGCTTATGCATCAGTTATCGGACCTCCCGGTACTTCACCCAATCTGGCACTGACTCCCAAAGTACAGAACATTCAACCAGTACAATGTACTTCCCGACCAGTACCACCCGCACCACCAACACCACCACCAACTCCACCAACTCCACCCGAAACACCACCACCATCAATCGAGATCAAAGTACCGCGTAACGTTCACTTTGCTTTAGACAAATCGTTCATTAGTCCGGCTAGTGCGATTGTCTTAGATCGGATAGCCCAAGTCTTGAAGCAATATCCTTATATTGTGATCGAAATCCAAGGTCATACCGACCCTCGTGCAAACGTGCAATACAACTTGGCATTGGGCAAACGACGGGCATTATCTGTGAGAAATTATCTATTACGTAAAGGTATTTCACCAGAACGGATGACCATCCAAACCTTTGGCAAGTCTCAGCTGAAGGTTCCGGGTAGTACAAATATCGTTGATTACGCACGCGATCGCCGCGTTGAGATCATCTTTAGAGATATCAGAGGTATCAAGTTAATCATCAACGAACAAGAAGACGATTTGCAAATAGAACGGCGACAAGGCAGAAGGTAACTCAATGAAAGCTTTATTTGAGCACTTAAAAGTGATCGCTCATCCTCCCCGTTGGTTTACCGTCCAACGAGGAGGAAGTACATTCCTCACACTACTTTTCGCCATGCCACCAGTTTCCTTACTTGTAGGCATTTCCGGCGACAAGGTGTTGGCACAGACAACGACAACATGCCCAGCTGGGACAGCACCAGCAACCCTCGATTGGACCCCTACTAACTTTGCAGGAGTTTCCGCTGAAAACATCACCGCAGGTGGAGTCACCGCCAACCTTTCCTTCAGCGAAAGTATACCCAATCAAGTGATCGACAGAAACGAAACAGGAATATTTTCGACAGTTTACGGTGGTCTTGCTGGACCGAATCTACAACTTAATATCGGTTTGGAAAAAACTCCAGCACCACCAGGCAGTACTGCCACCCTGCTCATCAACTTCTCACAACCAGTGACCCTAGCAGCCCCTCTCACATTCCTAGATGTTGATCGCAATGGTGCTCGTGACCGTGTTGGAGGTATCGATTTTATCTACCAAGATAGAATTACGGTGTCAGCATTTAATGGAGCGACGCGTGTTGGAGTGACAGGTAGAGCGGTCGGTCCGGATACCAGAGTCAGCAACACTACCGTTAACGGTGTCAGTACAGTTGTAGCGTCGGGGATCAACGAAAATGCATTTCCTAATACCACTGATGGTAACGTCGAAGTCACCCCATCCGGTCCCGTCACTCAAGTTCGAGTTCTTTATGAAGCGGGAACGGAGTACGGCAACCCTCTTCAGGATGAGACGATTGGTCTTACGAGAATCAGAATCTGTGCGCCAGTTCCGGCAACAGGTTCGCTTAATGGTACAGTCTTTAATGACATCAATAATAATCGTGCTCTCGATCAAGGTGACCAAGGATTCCCTGCGGTGAACGTCACTCTAACTGGTGCAGGACCTGATGGTCAATTTGGGACTGCTGACGACATCACCCGCAACACCACCACTGATAGCAACGGTAGATATAATTTTACCAACCTACCCGCAGGCACTTATAGAGCCAGTGTCAACAATCCTCTGGCTAACTCTAGCCCTACCCTGATTCCACCGAACAGCATTAGCGTAGCTAACAATCAGATCAATAATATTGATTTTGGTTTCTTTGCTTCTACCGGTAATACTGGCGGCAACCCTAGTCTCCAATTGTTGAAGCGAATTACCAATGCAACCAGAGGTGGCAACACCATAGGTGGAGTTGCTTTCACAGATGTTGATAATTCTAATAATCCTGATATCATCGCTAACATCAACCAAGCTGGTGTTAGACCCATAGGTGTCAGCAATATTCCGGCAACAACACCCTTACAAAGCGGTGATGAAGTGGAGTATACAGTCTATTTCGCTGACCCTGGGGCTAACTTAAATAATGTCAGGCTCTGCGATCTCATCCCAGTAGGAACAACTTATAGCAACAATAGTATTTCAGTAAACAGAGCCGGAAACGGTGCAGACCAAGGAACATATTACTCTCCCTTATCACCATTACCTCAAAATAATACCTGCTCGAATCCCAACAATCCCACTGGTGCAGTACTTGTCAACTTGGGTACTATCCCCGGTAAAAACGCCGGCTTTGTTCGCTTCCGCGTCAGAGTCAATTGAGTAAGTAGATCGTAGAAAAGCAGGAGGATATGGGACAGAGACGGAAATAATCACTCCTGTGTCCCGTCTCCTAATTAAAAAAAATGAATTGCAATTCGGTATTATTGTTTTGGCTTCCATATGTCACATTAACATCTCTTTTTGAATGCGAATGCATATTCTTAAGTTCATCGGTTCAGTTTTCGTTAGTACCGCACTAATCTCTAGCTTTGCCACTAGCTGTGAAAATACTCAAGCTCAATCTAAAGAGCCTAAACAGCCTAAAGTACCGCGTTCTATTTCTCTATTAAGATCGAAATGTGTTAACAGTGGAATTGGTAACGTCCGTAAGGAAGACCTTGATGTTTCTATAGGTAAAGCAGTTTACACAAGTCAGTTTTATCTAGGCCCTGGCTACAGATCAGCTTCTTTAACTTGTAATATAAAGCCTGAGAATCCTCGTACACTTGTGTTTCAAACTCTAAATTTAGGTTTTGGAATGCGTGACAATGACATAAAAAGTCCAGGTGCGGAAGTGAGGGTCTATTTAGATGGTAGGCTGGCCGAAACCCGTGCTGTTGTACCTACACAACAAGCATTACTATCGCTGGATGTTAGCAATGCCAGCAACATTGCTATAGAAGCTGTCTGTGCTAGTTCAACTCTGTACTGCGATCGCGTTTACTTCTTCACTGCAGCTTTGCAGCCACAAATTCCATTACCACAAACAAATCTAGCACCAGCACCAACAAATGTATCCCCCACACCGATAGATTTGTCACCGCCTACACCAACAAATGTTTCACCAAAACCTAAATAATATCATGTTCGGTTGAACAATTATAATAATGTTTGTAGTTGCGCTTTAGCGCTCTCAAGCTGTTAAGAGCGCTAAAGCGCACGGACAGATTCTTTCGGAGGGAAACACAAAGGACGTACTGTCCTCAACTACGAACCTATCTTTTATTTACAACTCATTTACCGAACATGATATAACACGAAATATCTGGTAGCTCCACATTTTTAAATCGGGGCTACTAGGTGAAAATCGTCTGTCTTAACCCACATTGTGCAGGTTAATTTGAAAATCTCAGTATTTTCTTTAAACCTAATCTGATATGGGTTTCAGGCATTGAACCTATCTTTTGCACTCGCGAACGTCGCAACAGAGGCAAGTATAAAAATTTAATTAATTGACACTATTCTCAGTAAAATTAGCCGATTTGAGACTAAAAACTTCTTCACTCTAGTTTTATACAATATTATTGAACTCTTCCCAATTTCAAAATGCAGCTTGCTGACCTATTTCCGATTTGTTACCAAGTTCTGAAACCGGCTTTTCCGAACTGTCTTTGGGATGGCGATCGCAACTCCAAAGTTGTGGCGCTGACATTTGATGATGGTCCGCATCCTGAATATACACCGCAACTGCTGGCAGTTCTAGATTATTACAACATTCCTGCTAGCTTCTTTTGGTTGGGTGCTTGCGTTAATCGTTCACCACAAATAGCGAAAGAAGTTTGCGATCGCGGGCATTGGATCGGATTACACGGGTACGATCATCAAAATTTTCCTTTGCTTTCCGCTACTGATTTGAAGCATAGCTTAGAAAGAACTCAAGCTGCAATCTACAATGCTTGTCTCTTGCACCCCGATAAAGTACGTGATGTCCGACCTCCCAATGGTTTATTCACACCAACAACTTTGAGTTTGTTTAGACAGTGGAGTTACCGCCCCGTTATGTGGAGTGTGGTTCCAGAAGATTGGGTAAGACCAGGAGTTCCCACTGTGGTGCAGAGAATTCTACAGCAGGTAAAAAACGGTTCATTAATTGTACTGCATGACGGTGCTTGCGGTGGACAAGATGTTGCTGCTACAACACAAGTTCTAATTCCTCGGTTGCTACAACAAGGCTATCAATTTGTTACTGTTGAGACTTTATGGCAACAATAGCTAAGGATTTATTAGTTGTAGTCGTTATTGGGTAAAAATTACTCATAACTACTGTCTCTCAACCACCAACTAAACACTGTTGCTTTTAGTTAGACGCTTTTGAGCAGCTTTGGAGTTGGTTTTGGGGTTAGGAGTGCTTGAAGAAGGCTCATCAGTGCCCAATAAGTTTTGAATCTCACCTAAAGAACTAGGCTTTGCCAATTCTTCAGCTGATTCGCTGACGTATTCAATCAAATCTTCTACTTTACAATTGAGAGCTTTACAGAATCTGATGATTCTTTCAATCTGATCTGTTCCTGTTCTACCACTTTCCCAGTTTTGGATAGTGCTTTCAGTCACGCCGACAAGACGTGAGAGTTGAAGCTGGGTTAGTCCTGCTTCTTCACGCAAAGAAGCGATCATTGGTTTTGCCTTGTGTTTCACATCCACAGTAGTTTTTTTGTACCTATAGTCATTCATACTACCACCAAAAAGGACTTATACCCAAGCAATTTCACAAAAAAAGTTTATCCAAAAATATTGGGTTAAACTATTG
>JAQYWN010000147.1 GCA_029379265.1 Rhizonema sp. NSF051 | reverse complement strand
TTATGTATGTGTAAATTGTTTATAGTTGGATATAATGACGCATAATTTCTACCGTTCGATCATCAACATAATCAACTCATGCATTGGACTGTTGCTGCCTCCTTTATAAATAAGTCGAAAACCGAAACTTGGTTAACTCCATATGTTCCTGGAACTCGACATCAGTTTGACTTCGTTCCGCGTGCAGAACCGTTACAAAAGTGGCACGATCGCAAGTCTGCTATGACTGGATTGAAGGACTGGCATCTCTATTGGCAACAGGGAATGGAAGCGATCAACGCGACACAGGGAGGTATAATCACCGTTTTTCCTCAACCTGCAGTAGTCGTAGGCATGCAACAACGCTTATTAGGCAAGCGCATTCCTGTCATCGCATGGTTATTCAATGTTGGTTCTTGTTATCCCGGAATTCGACAATGGCTTTCTCAAGTTAGCCTTGAGCAAATAGATTGCTTTGTTGTCCATACACGACGCGAACGAGAAATGTACAATAAGTGGTTGGGAATTCCGATTGAGCGTTTTGAGTTTGTACCTTACCAATCACCGGAGATTTCTATAACTGACCAAGAAAACACAACAGATCCTTTTATTGTGTCACTAGGTTCTGCTCATCGTGACTTCTCGACCTTATTCCAAGCAGTAGAAAAACTCAATATCCCAACAGTTGTAGCATCTGGCAAAACTGCATTGCAAGGCTACAGTATTCCGCAGAATGTGAAAACACCTTTTGGTATTCCAACGCAAGAATGTCGTCGTTTAGCTCAACAAGCACGGATTAGTATCGTTCCTCTGCTTCCTAATCCCTTGACAACAGCTGGAGGGCAAATCACTATTGTAGAAGCGATGCGTATGGGTCGTCCAATTATCGCCAGTCGGTGTCATGGAGCCCAAGATTATATTGAGCATGGCAAGACAGGTTTGTTAGTTGAACCTCGATCTGTCGATGACTTAATGCAAGCAATTGAAATGTTGTGGAATGATTCAGCATTACGCGATCGTCTTGGTGTCGCAGCTAAAAGCTATGCCACAGATAATTTTTCTGATGAAGCAGTCGGAATATCTCTCGGCAAAATCCTTGATCGCGTTGCCGATAAAGCAGGTATGTCGTGAATGAGTGCTGAGTTACAGAGAGTGCTGATAAGTGCTGAGTTAGAAGAGAGTGCTGAGTCCAATGCCCGTAAAGAATATTTCTGATTTTCCTTCAAATCCAAGACTAAGCTTAAAAAAAGAAAAATCTTAACTCCACACTCCTTCTTACTCAGTACTCAGCACTCAGCAACGCCAGTCGCCTCAACGGGAGCCAGTGCTGTTCGCGGAGCGTCTCCGTCAGGAGAAGACGGGTTTCCCGTCGCACTCCTAAGAGCGTTGGGGAACCCCCGCACGGCGCTGGCTCCTCAGCACTCTTTAATACTGTGGCACTGAGGAATCTATTTCCTTACTCCAAGCAGTAATACCACCCTTAACGTTTGTACCTTCAATTCCTGCTTCCTTGAGAATCCCAAGAGCTTTTGCTGATCGCCCACCCATCTTACAATGAGCTATTAAACGGTGACCATTCAACACTTCCTTCACTTTAGCAACACCTTTGCCAGATTCAATGTCTGGCAAAGGTACTAAAATTGAACCAGGAATCTTGGCAATTTCATATTCGTGAGGGTTGCGGACATCCAGCAACACAAAATCATCTGCGCCACTTTCTAAGAGTTGCTTTAACTCTTGGACTGTCATTTCTGGAATTTCCATCTGCTGTTTTGCTTCCTCTGCTTTTGCTTGTGGGATACCGCAGAATTGCTCGTAATCAATTAACTTCTCAATCACCGGGCGTACTGGGTTAGGACGTAACTTCAATTCACGGAACGTCATTTCCAATGCATTGTATAGCAGTAGGCGTCCGCTTAAAGTTTTGCCATTACCAAGAATAATCTTAACAGTTTCAGTCGCCTGGATTGTGCCTATAATGCCGCACAGTACACCCAATACTCCCCCTTCTGCACAAGAAGGAACCATTCCTGGTGGTGGTGGTTCAGGGTAAAGATCGCGGTAATTTGGTCCACCTTCGTAGTTAAACACAGTAGCTTGCCCTTCAAAACGGAAAATAGAACCGTATACGTTGGGCTTGTTTAACAATACGCAGGCATCGTTAACGAGATAGCGTGTGGGAAAGTTATCAGTTCCATCCACCACAATATCATAAGGTTTTATGATGTCGAGTGCGTTTTCTGAACTGATACGAGTTTCGTATAAGTCAACTTGACAATCAGGATTAATTTCGTGAATGCGGTTTTTTGCTGATTCAATCTTAGGTTTACCCACCCAAGATGTACCGTGAATGACTTGGCGTTGCAAGTTGGAATTATCGACGACATCGAAATCAACTATACCTATACGTCCGATTCCTGCAGCTGCTAGATACAATAGCAATGGCGAACCCAGTCCACCCGTTCCAATACACAGCACACTCGCGGCTTTTAAGCGTTTTTGTCCCTCCAGTCCAACTTCTGGCAAAATTAGATGGCGGGAGTACCGTTCGTAGTCTTCTTTATTAAGCTGGATTTCATCCAGATTGGGATTGAGCATAGCAGTTTGTTGAGAAACGAATTTTTCATCCTACCGGAAATTCAGAGGCAGTAGGAAGTCGTTAGTTGTTAATGGTTAGTTATTAATTCTAACAACTCATGTACAGGTGGGATAAAACCCGGCTCTAGGAACATTTTTGAATTACTTCTGGTTGGAATTGATGGTTGTCGTCTAGACTCCAGCTTTTGGCATCGGCAGATTTACCATTTTGTACGGAAATAATCACATACGAATATTCCTGCCAAGCATATAAGCGGTCAAATTCTGAGGGAATATTCGGGTAATCAGGATGAGAGTGGTAAATTCCAATGATATTCAAGTGGCGATCGCGTGCTTTTCTTTGCGCTTGCAACATCACAGATGGTGCGATCGCATACCGACGCCTTTTACTATATAAAGATGCGTCATGGTTCGTCTCGACATCACCTGAAAAATCTATTGCTGTTTCCGCACTCCACGCATTGTCTGTTGGCATCACTTCTACAACAGTTTTGACCTCAAGAGCCAGATAACCAAACATTATACCGCAGCACTCTTCTGGATAAGTGCTTTCAGCGTGGGCGCAGATTATTTGTAAGTGTTCTTGACTGAGTTTAATCATATAAGCATTCAGCACTCTTGAGCGTTGAATTTCTACGCTGTTTTACGATATTGAGGAATCTGAGTGATAGCTCCCCATTTAAATTATAAAAAGTCAAAACTCTCAATGCGCTCGACTTACGCCTAAATACAATTCTGCAACCTTAGGATCGTTTAACAATTCCGAACCAGTGCCTGAGATGGCATCACGTCCAGACTCCAGTACGTAACCTCGATGCGCCATTTCCAGAGCCTTGCGGGCATTTTGCTCTACAAGTACAATTGCTGTACCACCGGAGTTAATTTGTTGAATCTGCTCAAAGACTTGAGTGACGAGGATGGGAGATAAGGCAGCTGAAGGTTCATCTAAAAGCAGTAAGTTAGGTTCTAACATTAAAGCTTTACCCATCGCCAACATTTGGCGTTCACCACCAGAGAGAGTCCCTGCGCGTTGGTGACGGCGATCGGCAAGCCGAGGAAACATGATAAATATTTTGTCTTTGAGTGGTTTTAAAGAAACATTCAGTATAAAAGCACCCATTTCTAGGTTTTCGTCTACACTTAGAGAGGGAAAGACATTAGCGATTTGTGGTATGTAACACATTCCTCGCTGAACGATTTGATTCGACTTTAGCCCAACAATATTCTCGCCTTTAAAGGTAATTGTGCCTGTATGGGGAGTCAAAAGCCCAAAAATGGTTTTTGCCAAGGTAGATTTACCAGCACCATTAGGACCAATGACTGTCACTAATTCTCCTTGTTCTACATGAAAATTCAAACCTTGCAGGATATCTACATCTTTGATATATCCAGCACGAACATCTTTAACTTCTAGTAAATAATTAGTCATTTTTTAGGAGTTTAGCAGCGCGGAGTTAAGAGTTATAGAGAGGCGAAATTTCGCCTCTGTACAGTTGTTCGTTGTTAGTAGTTAGTAAAACAACCAAAAACTGTACGGGCGGGTTTGACAAGATTGTTGGTTTTGACTGACAAATTATGAGATTCAACCCGCCCCTACTAGTAATTAACAATTATGGCGTTTTTTGTAAATCAGGTCGTTCTTCTGGGGCAATTGCCCCTTCTACCGGGCAAACTTGGATACATATGCCACAGTCAATGCAAGTGGCAAAGTCAATCCAGTACCAATCAGTACCTTTAATGTTTTTGCCTGGTCCCTCATGAATGCAGGCTACCGGACAGGCGTCTACGCAATCAGCAACACCTTCACAGACATTAGTCACAATTGTGTGTGGCATGGTTCCCCTCTATTTAAAAACCGAGTTAGAAGTAAATCCTTTCTCAGTTGCATCATTTTATATTAACGGCTCAATTATTGTTGAACCATCGGCTTTGATCCAAGCGATTTGGGTAATGCTGCGATCGCGTGCATATTGTCGGCAAGATTCAGCAGCCCGTTGTTCTAAATCCATTTCTACTCGTATTAAATTGTGAGAGTCTCGTAGTTTTGCGGCGTAGTTAAAAGCCTGGCTGTAAGCATTTTTACTTTCTGGTACGACCAACCAATTGCTAGCTGGGATAGCTTGCGGTAACTGCTCAAGGGACAACAGAACTTGGTATAAATCTTCTATAGAGAGAGCAAAACCTATTCCGGGAATGTTTTCTTTTTGAGGATGATATAGTCCTAAAAGCTGATCGTAGCGACCACCGCGACCTAATACCCTTGCTTGAACATCTGCATCGCTCACAACTTCAAAAACTATGCCAGTGTAGTAGTCTATAGTTTGGATTAAGCTAAGATCGAGGATGATTTCCATCCCCAATAAAGATTTTGTACCTAGCTTTGAAGTTGTATAAGCTACTGAACCATGTAGTAATTCTACTAGTGACTTAAGGTTTTCCACCGCCTCTTGCACAGATGGATCTAAACCCAAACTGCTAACTTTTTGCAATACATCAATTGGGTTGCCGCGCAGATCTAGCATAACTCTGGCGCGTTCAGTCAGTTCATCACTCAGCGGTAAAGAATCTATGGTAACGCGATCTAAGTTAGCGATCGCACTCCGGACTCGATCTTGTAAGTGAGAGGGAAAAGCCTTAAGGAGCGATCGCGTAATTCCCGCGTCTCCTAAAATTAAATGCCAACGGTTCAACGAGAATGCGTGCAAACAATCTGCCAGCAATAGTAGAACTTCTGCATCTGCAAGCAATCCGCCACTACCTAATAATTCTACCCCTGCTTGATAAAATTCCTGCTGACGATTTTGCTTGGACTCCCCTATTCTTTGGAAAACGTTAGCATTATAATATAAGCGTTGTGGATGACGTAGATCTGCCATGCGCGTGACAGTGGCACGCGCAATAGAGGCTGTTAGTTCCGGACGCAGTCCCAATTCTTGATCTTCAACATTTTGCAGTTGAATCACCGTAGAGCGCTGAATTGCTCCCCCCGCCATCAGCGTATCCAAGCGCTCCAATGTTGAAGTAATAATCCTGTGATACCCCCAACGGTGAAAAACCTGCTCCAGCCTATCTTCAATCCAGCTTTTTTGAGCCACATCTAAGGGTAATAAATCCCTAGCTCCTGCTGCTGGCTGATACACCATATAAACCTCCACTCTTCGGTTTGTCTCGCTAACCAAAGGTTACCTCTTTAAGGTATGTATTTGAAACTTCCCGTCCCTTTATAAATGGGGAAACTCTTACTCTGTTACTGCCGCATCTCCGCGCATACCCGACACTAAGTGAGCGAAACGAAGTTTAATTGATACCTATTTTTTTTTCCCACCGAACAAACCGCCAAACAAACCGCTACCTCCAGATTTATCTGACTGCTTAACGTTAGTATTAGACTTTGCTGTTTGGTTTGTAGTACCGGGGTTTTCTCCTGTAATCTGTGTAATCCTGCGTTTTCCCTCCAATGCTGTTTGATCTGTAGGATCTAGTTGCAAGGCGCGATCAAAATGAACTTTTGCAGTTGTGGTGAGATTTTGCTTTAAATAGACTGCCCCGATCAAGCTGTGGCAACGACTATTATTTGGCTCTAGCTTTATGGCATATTGTAACTCTACCTTAGCTTGCCCCAGTTCATTCTTTGCCATCAATCCTTGAGCGCGACGGATATACAGATCTGCAACCGATTCTTCTTTTGGTGGTGTTGAGGTATCTGGTTTTGTTGGTATAGACTGATTTTTAAGTTGAGCGAGTGGTGAAGGCGGTGCAAATGATTTGCTAGCAGTACGCATTAAATAAACTAAATTTAACTCGCTCAAAAGAGCAATGACCTCTCGCACTTGTGGTAAAGAGTCATATTGAGTGGGCGCGATTTTAGCGATTCCTGTTTTATAGATCTGCTCAACATTTGGCGCACCTACAAGCTGGTTGCCCAAATCACTACTTATTTCTACCGAAGTAGATTCTTGTACTAAGCGCTTGCCTATCTGTGACAAAACTATAATGTATTCAGCGCGTTTTTTTTCTTGAGAGAGTGTCTCATAAGCTGGGTTAACTAGCTTTGATAGTAATTCGCTCTTTTGTTGTTTTTCAGTGACGCTTGCAGCTACACTGCTATCAGGATGCAGAAATCGAGCAATTTTGAGATAACGTTTACGGATATCCTTCACATCCGCATCCACTGGAACACCCAAAATTGCGTGATGGTCTACAAAATCATACTTAAACAGTCCACGGTCTATTTTGACAGGCATAAAGCAGTGCTGTACCAACGGAGCAGTTAGATTTAGTCTCCAGTGTACTTTGCTCATCCGTCATTTGTAAGTAGTTATAGGTAAAAAACAAAACTACTGCTCAGGTAAGGAGTGGCAACTGAAGTTTAGACTAGCTCAGGACACGGCGGACGAGTGAGGTACTGAGTTAATGAACTATACGCATCAAAATATAAAGTCAAAGAGTCAAGCCGACTTTGAGTGTTGTTTTTTTGGTCGAATCATACCTTTTTTGACAATAGGGCAACGGATTGGAGGCGACGGCTACCCAGGTGACTTTCCACTCTTATGCGGGGATCTGGGATTGTAGGTAAATAGAAAAATACCTTAGAACCAATGGGTAATGGATGGAATCTAAGGTTTATTGGCTAGGAGAATTGAATTTAGAAAGAAATGAGTAACGATTAAGGGACGGAGACAAAATAAAATGCAGAACCTTTATCAACTAGAGTTGTACCCAAAGTTACTCTTTGAGGCGGTTGCAGCCTAAAAGGCTGCAACCAAGGTTCTGCATTTTATTCCAGTCAGAATGCTAAGGGATAAATGCTAAATACTAAAGGGAGTGACTGTAATTTATATCAATTTTGGCAAACGTTTAAGCATTAATGTGTCCCTGTTCGTTTAATCTCAAGCATTATCACAAACCGTACTTCCAATAATTTATACTTATTATCTTGACCCATTCGTCAATCTGGAGAATGAGTTTAAGCTAACTTTTTTGTGATCATAAGCACAAACAAACTTATGACAAATCAAGGTGCATAATCCACTCAAATGTCGAATTAAGGAAAACCCTCATAACTATTGCTAAGAGGGCGTTTTAGTAGTTGATAGACTACATGCGTAGTGCTAACTTTACCATCTTCAATCAGCAGACCATTCCTGCCAGGGGAGGAGTTAAAGTTAAGTTTGTAAGTGTTAGAGTATACAAACAAAATTGTTAAGGGAGATACATAAAAATAAATATCCGTGCCGTTCATTCTAGATCTAGGCGTCGTAGTCGCGAAACTCCACTCTAGAGAGTACTCAAAGAGAGCGAACCCAAGACTTCACGCTTGGGTTCGGACAATAGGCTGGATATTTATTTACTAGTGAGTGCCTAAGGTTAAAAATTAAAAATTTGACATGAGTGTATTTTTAATTTTTAATTGAATTCCCGACTCCTGCAATGAGTTCATGACTCAAGCTGTCGTGAATGCGACTATTTGTAGCGAGAATCCTACCTGACTCAATTTTTATTGGACTACGATCATAGGCGGTGACTTTACCTCCAGCTTCTTGCAATAAAATTATCCCAGCCGCAATATCCCAAGGAGCAAGTCCTCGTTCCCAGTAGCCATCAACACGTCCACAAGCAACGTAAGCCAAATCCAACGATGCCGAACCGCTACGCCGTACTCCTTGAGTCAGATGAGTCAGATGACAAAATTCTGCATAGTTGTTATCAGACGTTTCCCGGCGATCATAAGCAAATCCTGTAACCAACAAGCTTTTACTCAAATCTGAAGTTTCCGAAACTGTGATCGCGTTCCGATTGCGTGTTGCTCCCAATCCTTGGGCTGCACGGAATAACTCATTATGGAATGGATCGTAAATCACGCCAACTTGTGGGACACCATTTACCAATAGTCCAATGGAAACTGTAAAAAAGGGGTATTGATGAGCGTAATTCGTTGTGCCGTCTAAAGGATCAATTGCCCAAAGGTATTCACTTTGTTGATTTCCCAGTTTCCCTGACTCCTCAGCAAGGATAGAGTGATGGGGAAAGTGCCGACGCAAAACTTCTAAAATTACCTCTTCTGATGCTTTATCGGCAACGGTTACTAAGTCTCCAGGGCGTCCTTTTTCGTTGATTGCGCCTTCTAAGTGACCAAAATAAGCTTGCAGCACTGCACCTGCCGCCAACGCCGCTTCTGTAGCAATATCTAAAAAAATTTGCATTTGCTGATTGTTAGTTGTTGATTGTTGATTGTTGATTGTTAGTTGTTGATTGTTGGTGGCAAAAACTACTAATAACCAACAACTAGCGTAACCGTTCAGGCGGGTATAGATTAAACCACTACCCACTAACAACTCTCTGTTAACGATTCTGGCGTCGAAACTCAGCAGGAGTAAGACGCATGGGTTGATCTGGATTCCAAATTCCTAATCCCACGAGTCTAGCCCATTGTTGGGCACGTTCCAAACGCTGGTTGTATTTGTGGTTGGGCGATCGCATGACAAACAGCGCATATCCATCTTTCACCAACTGCTCATTCAACAACACTTTATCTTTCCAAACATAAGTCAAAGTCCGCCCAAATTTGTCTTTTTCTTCAATATCGAACTCTAACATCACTCTTTGTCCCCCGATTAGCTCCTCTAGGCGTTGTTTAGCGTCATCTCCCCAAGGACGCTGCTGTAGATCTGGTGCATCAATACCAAGCAATCGCACTTGAGAAACCAACGTTGTTTGTTCAGGCATTCCCAGCACTTCCAAAGCTTGCCCACTAACAACCTGTGCTACTTTTACCTGCACCTGTCTACTTTCATTCAACGGCTTTTGAGGTTGACAAGCCACGAGTAGTAATACACACAATAAAATGAGGATTTTGGTCATTCGTCAAAAGCTCCGATGGTTGACTTGATAGAGTTAGTGGTTACTCAAACAACCAACCTCTCTTTATCAATCTTCATCCAACGGCAAACCACTCCGAACTTTCCCCTTCGCAAAATAACGTCCGAATTGAAGTTCATAAACTTCGTCTTCGTCTTGTGTCTCTACGACTAAATTAGAACGGGCATAACTGACACACAATAAAGCATAACCTTGTTTTTGTAAATCTTGTGAAAGTCCTACTGCCTCTGGTTGGTAAATTTCTCCTGACAGTACCTTAACAGCACAAGTCGTGCAAGCCCCATTTCTACAAGAAAAAGGCAGATCCACCCCTTGTTTTTCCGCGCTATGTAGAATATAACGGTCATCAGGTACTTGTAAGGAGTATTCTCTGCCTGTGGCGCGATCGCGAACTTTCACAGTGTATGTAAGGGACATCTTGATTTTAGATTTCGGATTTTAGAAATATGATTGCATTTTATTGGATTCAATTGTATACTCAAAAATCGTGATGCTTGGATAGGTGGCCGAGTGGTTGAAGGCGCAGCACTGGAAATGCTGTTTGGGGCAACTCAACGAGGGTTCGAATCCCTCCCTCTCCGTTGATTAAGGGCGAACAGCCGTTCGCCCCTACTTGATTATTTATGCCTTTAGAGATTAAGGGCGAACAGCCGTTCGCCCCTACTTGATTATTTATGCGCTTAGAGATAATCAGACTGGAAGCAGGTAGATGAAGTTATCGCTAAGTATTCTCATCTAATTTTTAGGAAAGTTCAACCATTTATCAAAGATTCGGCTATCCTGCCTGAAGCCTTTCATTGTAATACGACGAGTTCATTCCACCACCCACAATTCTTCTCCGTGAACTCCGTCATTAGCAGCGAAGTATAAATTACCATTGATGTTAGTGAGAGCGACAGGGTTGGAACCGTTAGGCCCGACGTTGAGATCTTGAAGTACCGTACTCGTCTTTGTGCCGTCGGTTTTCCATAATTCCGTCCCGTGAACTCCGTCATCGGCAGTGAAGTACAATGTGCCATTTACATTGGTAAGATATTGAGGATTGAAATCGTGAGACCCAACGTTGATACCGTTGACTATTGCCGTACCTATATTTGTGCCGTCACTCTTCCACAATTCAGCGCCGTTAACTCCATCATCAGCAGCGAAGTACAATGTGCCGTTGACATTAGTGAGATCATGAGGACTGACAGCGTTAGACTTAGAGTTGATATTTTTCACCACCACCGTGCTTGCATCGGTACCATTACTCTTCCACAATTCCGACCCATTAACGTCATCATTGGTAGTAAAATATAGGGTGCTATTGACGTTTACGAGGTTGTTAAGAGTTAAATTAGTAGACCCTGCGTTGATGTTTTTAACCTGTACCGTGCCTGTACTCGTGCCGTCACTCTTCCATAATTGATGTCCAATACTACTGTCATCGCTTGTGAAGTAAAGGGTGCCGTTGACGTTCGTAAAATTATTCAGTGCTGAACTTTGAGACCCTGTGTTAATGTCTTTAATTAGCGTAGTGCCTGTTGTTGTGCCGTCGCTTTCCCACAATTGTGCCCCGTTATTGTTGTTTGTGGTCGTGAAATATAGTCTACTGTTAACGTTAGTAAGATAGTAAGGGCTTGCAGACCCTTGGGCGAAGTTGGTAACCAATACCGTGCCTGCATCTGTGCCATCACTCTTCCACAATCCAGTCTGTTGAGTTCCGTCAGTAGCACCGAAGTATAGCGTACCGTTAAGGTTAATGAGTTCGTAAGGGTTTGAACTGTCCGCACCTGGGTCGATGTCTTTAATTAACACTGTGCCTGCATTTGTACCGTCACTCTTCCACAATTCAGTACCATGTACGCTATCATAGGCAGTAAAATAAAGTGTGCCGTTAATGTTGGTAAGTTCATTAGGGTTTGAACCGTTCGATCCTGGATCAATATCCTTAACTAACACTGTGCCTGCATTTGTACCGTCACTCTTCCACAATTCACGACCATGTATCCCGTCATCCGCAGTAAAGTATGACGTGCCATTGACGTTGGTAAAGCTTGTAGAAGCTGACAAACTGCTGCCAGAATCTGAGTTAATGTCTTTAACTAGTTTTGCAGTTGGGTAACCCAAGCGTCCTTCTTTTTGACCGTAAAGAAGAAAGTGATTTAAGGCTTGAGAGTTAGTGAAATTTGCCTTCTGTAAGTCTGAGTTATGTGATAGGTAGTAGTTAACATCGAAAGTAGCACTGGATGCTCGCCCCTCTTTTAAACCGTACAGTTCAAAGTGATCTACTAGTTGTTTATTCGTCAGTTTGGCTGCTGCTAAGTCTGGATAATGGGACTTGTAGTAACTAACATCAAAGACACTTGAACTTTGGCGTCCTTCGTTTAAACCATGTAAGAGAAAGTGATTTACAAGTTCACTGTTGCTCAGTTTTGCTGATACCAAATCTGCATTATGAGTTTTGTAGTAGTTGACGCTAAATAATTGGGAAAACTCTCGGCCCTCTTGAACACCGTAAGTTTCTAGGTGCTGTAGAGCTTGAGAGTTGTTGAATTTCGCTAAGTCACTATTGCCAGCTCGGTAGAAATTGAGGTCAACTTCTTCAGAAAACTGGCGTCCCTCAGCTAAGCCATAGGTTTGCAGGTGGTTCAGCGCTTGCTCACTATTGAACTTACTTAAGTCTGGGTTGACTGCCCGGTAGTAGTCCAAGTCAACGAATGGTGAAAATTGACGATCCTCTTTGACACCGTAGTTTTCTAGATGCTCGAATAGCTGTTTATTGTTCAAGCCAGCTAAATCACTATAGCTAGAGCGATAGAAGTCTAGATTGGCAAGCGGTGAAAAGGCACGTCCTTCATTCAGACCATAAGCCTGAAAGTGGGAAAATAATTGTGCATCTGTAGTCAAACCAGCTGCTGCTAAGTCTTGATTTGCGGCGCGATAGAAATTGGCATCAAACAGATTTACGCTCATTTATCTTGACTATTAAGGATTTCCGACCAAGCTAGCATATAAAAATTCCATTGCCTAGTGAATATACGTAGTTTTACAGTAT
>JAQYWN010000146.1 GCA_029379265.1 Rhizonema sp. NSF051 | reverse complement strand
AATTAGAATTTTTTGTAAAATAAATGGAATTTTCCCAACTTTAGATAGACAGAGATTTCAATGGTTCAGACTTAAAGTTATGATCTAGCACTCACATCTCAGTCTGTCTCCAAACTTTCTTTTATGTAGAGTGATTCATTTGAAAAGTTAGTGAGCAAGAAGTCAATTCTATTTCAAATCTTACTTACCGGGAGGTTTTTATGCGGATTGCTCAGGTGGCTCCATTATGGGAAAGAGTACCACCACCAGGGTATGGCGGCTCAGAGCTAGTAGTGGGACTTCTAACTGATGAATTAGTTAGACGAGGACATGAAGTCACTCTATTTGCATCGGGAGATTCTATAAGCTTGGCGAAGCTGGAATCAGTTCATCCTAGAGCGCTTAGACTCGATCCAATGGTGAAAGAATACGGTATTTATGAATTGTTAGAGCTGGGTACTGTCTATAACAAGGCAGAAGAGTTTGACATTATTCATTCCCATGTAGGATGTGCATCGCTGCCATACGCAAATCTAGTGAAAACACCCACAGTTCATACATTGCATGGTACATTTTCTCTAGAAAACGAAAAGCTATTTAGGTTTGCGAAGCATCTGCCTTATGTGAGTATTTCCGATGCACAAAGGGAACCGAGATTGGATTTAAACTGTGTGGCAACAGTTTATAATGGGATTGATGTCGGTAGTTATAATTTTTATGCCAAACCTGACGAACCTCCATATCTAGCGTTTCTGGGTCGAATTTCTCCAGAAAAAGGAGCGCACTTGGCGATCGCCATTGCTAAACAAGCAGGCTGGCGCTTGAAAATGGCAGGTAAGGTTGATGCTGTTGATGTAGAATACTACGAAAAGGAAGTTAAACCTCTCATCGACGGTAAGCAAATTGAATTCTTGGGTGAAGCAAACCACGAGCAAAAAAATATATTGATGGGTGGTGCAGTTGCAACTATATTCCCTATTACTTGGCGAGAACCATTTGGGTTGGTAATGGTTGAATCAATGGCGGCAGGGACACCAGTCATTGCTATGGCACTGGGATCGACAAAAGAGGTAATCTCTCATGGGAAAACGGGTTTCCTCTGCAACAATGTAGAAGAGTGCGTTGATGCTGTTCGCAATGTGACTCAACTAGATCGTTATGCTTGTCGCGAGTATGTCGAGGAACGTTTCAGCGTTCAGCAAATGACTGATGGTTATGAAGAAGTTTATCGCAAGATTATGGCAGATAAATTTGCTCGGACTAACGGACATTTTAAGGGTGCAGTTAATGTAAAATAGTTTCTCTGTTCGCTTTATCCGTGTCATTCAGAAAGAACGAATGTCAGGCTAATGCGGAATTTAGCGGCGGTGGGGTAGAGAAAGTGAGAATAGGATAGTGGAAAAAACGGGGATACTTGGGAAGAAAGTGTCCTCGTTTTTCCATGTGAATTTTACAAATAAAGGCAAAGGCTTGATAGTAGAATAAGGTTCAGCTAAGAAGAATTGTAGGTTAGATAATGTCCGGTTAATTAACCAGGATTTTCGTAAACACTGAACCCCACCACGCCAGTCGCCTACGGCGGAAAACCCGCCTGCAGCGCTGGACTCACCGCTCGCGGGGAGCGGAGACAAAGCACAGCTTTGGCGGGAAGGGGTTCTTCGGTATTAAGGTTATGCTACCGGACATGAAATTATATCATGTTCGGTAGAACACTTATAATAATGTTTGGAGTTGCGCTGTCTTCGCTCTTAACTGTTATCGCCTCCGTAAGTACGTCGGTGCTTATTTAGCAGCATTAGGTGGAGCTGAGGCGATTATATTTGGTGGTGGTATTGGGGGAGATACCCCTTTTGTATGTGAACGAATCTGCGAAGGATTAAAATGGTGTGGTTTGACTTTAGACTCGAAACGCAATAAACAAGTTATCAATTGCTCTGGCAGGATCAGCAGTGATGATTCTTCGCTTCACGCTTATGTCATTCCTGTTGAGGAAGGATTACTGATTGCACAAGAGGCGATCCACTGTATTCATTCTCAAAAAACCCAAAAATAAAAGCACCAGCATAAAGCTGGGCTAAGTGACAATCGTCAAACTAAAGTCGATTGATTCACAATATACTGTCTTCAAAATCAAACTCTCTGCCAAATTGCCAAACGAACGTCATATCAATGACACATTGTTGAAAAAAGAATAAGGCAAAATAACTATACTGAATCTCGCGTATAATACCCAAATGAGTAAGTTTGCTAAATTCGCAGCACTTTGTTTAACCTGTGGTGTGGCATTTGCTATGCCTGTTGCTAGCGTTCAGGCACAAGCACCTTCCACTGGAACTACGCCTACAACAACTACACCTTCCACTGGAACTACACCTTCCACTACAACTGCACCTTCAACAACAGCCAAGCCCAAACCTTCTACTCGTAAGCGTACAGGCCGTAAAAAACCCGGCACTAGCAACACAACGACACCTACCACCACAACGACACCTAATAGCTCGACCCCGACAACCACGCCAGTTCCAAAAAGCGAAAAGTAAAATAAAGCTTTACGTCTCCTCCCCAGAAACGGGGAGGAATAGGGAAGCCAGTGCGTCTTTGGGGCTTCCCCCTGTTATAGCATATGTAGGATAACAGAGTACAATGTCTGGGAGAATTATAAGTGATTATCCGGACCTTAATTATTGTATCATGTCCGGTAAATTAACCTTAATTCCGTCTGAAACCCACCCGGCTCCTCGCGGTGCTTTATCTCTCTTCCATGCTTGCGGGGAGGGGTTCTTTTATTATGGATGATTTTACGGACATGATATCATACATTAGTGACGGATATTCGCGTTAACGGAGCCATCTAGCTCTTTCACTAACAATTATTTTACCATTCTTAGTAACAGTTAGCCGCTCAGGCGTAAGGGTATAACGGTAAATATTACGAGAATTCTCATTCAGCGCAACAAAAGTTTTACGCCTAGACGTTTGAAGAAGAGGAATTGTAATTTCACCACTACCATCCTTAGCTTTGCCAACGTAAATATGGGGAAGATCGCCACCGCAAATATAGACATCATAACGGTTAGTTTCGGCATGAACAAATTCGCTGGGATTTCCTTGTGGACATGCGTTTTCGCGAATGGGCCTTGCTGCTGCTGGTGTGACGCTCAAAGAAATGAAAGGCAAAGCTACCAAGGGTAAGCTTGCCAAGAGCAAAATCTTACGTATCATGTTCTTTCTCCTGTATATATTTGAAGATAGATTTATTTGAAAATAGTCATTGCTATTCAAGTTGTGAAATAATCAATGTTGCTAAATGCTAACCGAAGAGCGGAAAAAGTTAGGTATTAGCAACAATGATATTTTTATTTACGACTTATCTAAGACTGCTATAGTTATTTGTTATTTATAGCAAATAACTATAACCGTGCTTTAGCTTAGTCCTCATTAACTAACGCTTCCCAAGTAGCGAAATCAACAATTCCAGTCAAATGCAAATTACGGCTGCCTTGGAAGTCTTTGACAGCATTTTCTGTTTCTTGCCCAAATATGCCATCAACTTTAATTTGAAGACCATGGAAGTTGTTGAAAAGTAGTTGTAAAATTGTGACAGCCTGACCTTGAACGTTGATACGCAATGTAGGCATATTTTGGTTAGCTAGAAGTTGCTGTGACATGAGTTTTCAATCCTTTAAAAAGTTTAAGTTGAGTAATACCAGTTCTATATTAAAGTAGCTACAAATAAGATATCCCCAACTCCCCGTTAAATAGGAGGGCTAAGAAAGACTGTTTAGCGCAGCTTCATTAAGAAACGGTATATAGCAGTTTTCACATTGATAGACTACAGCACTCGTGTAAGGGCAGGTTTTAGATAATATTGGATGTACCCAGATATCTAGATGAAACCCTTACCCACTCCAAAACTGTGGTCTATACATCTGAAAATCGCTGTAAGGTTGAACAAGAGGTTATTTCTTGTTTTGCAACCTAGAGATGTGTTTGTACCTTAATCTACTCCTTGAAAGTTGCTTTTTCCTGAAAAGTAGATGAGAAAGTTCGTGAAAATTAATTATGCGTTCGTTACAATCCTTAGTAGGTGCTTTTGTACACCCATCAAGGGCATTGATTTTGACGCTCCGCCCCGATCTGTTAACATTTTCAATGCATAAAAGCTTTGTTTACTACCATGCCAACATCTACAATTGAGGACAAGGATGCAGAAGCGATTCAAGCAGCACAAGAAAGGGTTGCTGTATATGATCGCTCTCACTGGGGACGCATCAAAGTTTCTGATAGCGATCGCCTGCGCTTCTTGCACAACCAGAGTACTAATGATATTCAGCTACTTAAACCAGGACAAGGTTGTGATACAGTAATGGTGACATCCACCGCTCGCACGATTGATTTGGTGAGTGCGTACGTCAGTTTCGATGACGTGTTGCTGCTAGTTTCTCCTAATCGTCGCGAATTCTTGATGCAATGGCTGGATCGCTATATTTTTTATGCTGATCAGGTGCAATTAACAGATGTAAGTGATGAGACGGCGACTTTCAGCCTGATCGGACCTGGAAGTGACGAAGTCATGCAAAAATTGGGGGTTGAGGCAATTATCGCTCAACCCTACGGAACTCATATCTCCACACCGCTTGATCATCTAGGGGAGATGAATCCCGTTCTGATTGCTGTTGGTAGTGGCTTAGCGTCCCCTGGATATACCCTGATTTTATCAGCTTTGGATAAAGAGAGAGTTTGGAACAAAATTGTTGAGTTGGGTGCAGTTCCAATGAGCGATCGCGCTGCTGATATATTACGAATTTTACAAGGTCGTCCTGCTCCTGATCTCGAACTTACGGATGATTACAATCCGCTAGAAGCTGGTTTATTACAGACGATTTCTTTTAATAAAGGCTGCTATATCGGACAAGAAACCATTGCCCGGTTAAATACTTATAAAGGTGTGAAACAACACCTTTGGGGTGTTCGCTTGAGTGCTCCTGCCGAACCAGGTACAGTCATTACAGTCGGAGATGAAAAAGTCGGTAAACTTACGAGTTACACACAAGTCAGCGACAGTTACTTTGGACTTGCCTACATTCGCACGAAAGCTGGTGGTGTTGGCTTAAAAGTCCGTGTAGGAGGAGTGGAGGGTGAAATAGTAGAAGTCCCTTTTGTTACTTACAATCTTTAGAGGTTGGTAATGGGTGATGACGGATTAGGGATTGCTAATCATTCTTTCTTCCTATCACCCATCACCCACTAGAACAGTTTAGAAGTTGTAACCAATTCCTAGCACTATCCCTACATCGGTATCGCGTAGAAAAGCGGCATTAATAGAACCATTCGCTGTGAATCGACGACCTAAAGGCACATCAATACCACCTGTTACTAATGCACCAACGTCTCCGTCGTTTCCAGTATCAATTGCTACACCTGCACCAATATAAGGAGCAATTGGGGGAAATCCTCCGGGGACATATGACCGTGGGGCAAAGTCATAGGTAATCGGAACGAGGACGACTGGAGAGTCACCAATAACTGCAGATGGTCTGATTGAGAAGTTGCGTGTGATGCCAAGCTTACTAATTACCGTAAAGTTGGTGTCGCTTAAAGCCGAATCACCAGTTATACCAAAGTTGACCCCAACTCCAATATAGCTTCTACCACCACGAGTTGATCTACCAATTGAAGGACCGCCACCATTGCCACCCGAGCTTGCAGTGTTCCCCCCTTTCAACTGACTGATCTTAAAGTCAGGTGGTAGCAGGACTTTGTCAACGGCGTAAATTAACCCATTGCTGGCTTGGACATTCGCCTGGATAACTTTGGCATTATTGATCTTAATTGGTTGATTCTCTTTAGAAGGAACTTTAACCTTGATAGATGAACCTTCCAGTGTTTTTTGGTCTCCGTTTGCTAGTTGAGTGCTTGGAACTGCACCGGACAAAACATGATAACTTAAAATCTTAACCAGGTAGTCTTTATTTTCTGGTAGCTGTAATCGCTCTACAGTACCTTTTGGCAAAGCAGCAAATGCCTGATCTGTGGGAGCGAAAACAGTAAATGGACCTTGTTGCTGAAGAGTATCTGTCAAACCTGCTGCTTTCAGTAAAGAAGTTAAGGTTGTAAAGGAATTACTAGACGCTGTTAAGGCAACAATATCATTACCAGTTGAAGTACTACCTGTTTGAGTACCATTTTGAGATCTACCTACAACATATTGATTAGCCGCGACGTTGCTAGCAAGCGGTTGCAATTGTCCCTGTTTGACTAAAGCTTGAAATAGAAGTGCTGCCGCTTCCGCACGCGTAATAGCTGTTTGGGGATTCAGTGTTCTTACATCTGGATAATTGACAACTATATTAGTTTGTGTTGCTGCCGCCACGTTATTCAGGGCATAATTCGGAATTCCTGAAGCATCTGTATAGTAGGTAGAGAGGGTATCTGGTGTCACACCACTAGCATTGAGACTCAGACCACTTGTTAAAGCGACAAGTGCCTGTACCTTAGGAATTTGCTGATTAGGCAGAAATAAATTCCCTGGATAGCCAGCCATAAATCCAGTTTCATAAGCTCTTTGAATAGCAGCCGCACCCCAGTAATTAGAGGGAACATCTTTAAATCCACTAGGAGGTAACTGCCGAACTGAGTTTTGGCTACTGAAAGCTTTCTGAATCATTGCCGCAAATTGAGCGCGAGTCACAGGCTGATCCGGCTTATACGTGCCATCAGGAAAGCCAACTATCACATTTCTTTGGGCTAAGGCTTGAATAAAGGGAAGCGCCCAGTAATCCTGTGAAACATCAGAAAAGTTAGTTGTTGAAGTTGAGGGTGCGGTGAGACTGGGAGATGAAGCTGGAGGTGTGGTGTCTGTGGGTGCGGTGAGACTAGGAGATGAAGCTGGAGGTGTGGTGTCTGTGGGTGAAGTGGGAGTCGGAGTTGAACTTGGAGGTGTGACGTCTGTGGGTGAAGTGGGGCTGGGAGTTGAACTTGGAGGTGTGACGTCTGTGGGTGAAGTGGGAGTCGGAGTTGAAGCCGGAGGCGTAGCATCCTGAGCTAAGACAGAGGCAGAAGTTATTGCAGAAGTCACTGCACTAGCTATCACTCCTAAAGCTAACAATGTGGCACTTACTTTTGAAGAACGAAATAAACTATGCATGAAAAGCTCCTCACAAGATGGCGAAATTGAGTAAGTGGTGGTTAACAATAAAATTAAGGACTGGATTGATGGATTTTATGTTGCCAGAAATTGGCTTTGTTGAGAAGATACTTTTTAAGCATAAATTTATTTAAAAATCAAGTCAAAAAGGCACTAATCTGACAATTTTTAACCATCTTTACCTTTAGTCACAACATCAAACTTATAGTGTTGTTTTCTGACACACTCATCACTTCAATAAGTAACATTTTTAACCCACTGGAAGTTAAAAATATTACGAGCGATAAGATTCACGGAAACAGCTTTAGTCATGTAAATGTATCATTAACAAAAAGGTAAGGATTGAGCTATTAGCTTCCAACGGATGAAAAGTGTAAACATAGTTAAATCCAACCTAACCCTTAGAAGTCATGACTAGGCACGATAGAGTCAAGGCGCTTTCCCTAAATGCTTACAAAAAATCAACCATCGCGACTAAATAGTTGACTCTCAAAGAAATAAGCAAGGTTATTTACTTCTATAGATAGTTTTTAGCTCCTTAAGAGTGTACAAGTCATCTATCCCAGGTAAGTATAAACATACCTGGTTAAAGAAATCGCGATAAAAGTAAAGTATAGGGGATAACTTAGTAGAGTTTCCCCTATACTCTTACATACTGGAGTTTGTCAACCTACTAAGTAACTGGTATTGGGGACAATAGGGAAAAACGCGTACTCGTACCATGCTGTCCAAATAAAACTCCGAATCCAGCGTTGACGCTTTTCAGGGTGTAATTCATAGTCGAACGCTCCTACAGTGCGATCAATTGAAGATAAATGAGAGTTACAACCACAACCGTGCTGATAAGTAAAACCATACTTGGAAGCTATGCTTTGTATTTTCATCTGTACGGCAAAAACTTTGCCAGCGTGAAGGATTGCATCCCATGAGCGCTTGTGTTCTACATCACGAGGATCAAACCGCAAAGCCCTTTCTTCAAAGATATGCTCTCGGTTCAGAGGAGCTAGATGCACGTGGTAAAAGCTTGCAGGCATTTCATAGCCGAACTCCTGAAACAGTTCGATACAAATCCGCGCAACTTTCACTTCATCCGCAGACTCTATTCCTTTTAACTCAACTTCATGAAGAATTTTTTCAAAATTTGGATAGTTTTTAACTTGAAAATCTTGTCCGTAGAACGAGAGAGTTTCCCGTGCTAACTGTCCGAACAACTCAGAAAACATAGGCTTCAGGTGGATTAGTTCTGGGCGCTCGCTGAATAAGTCAACGTCACCTTTCTCTAATTTGTATTGAAATAACTGAGCCATCTCAACATAGCTGTGTAAGTCAGGAACTGCAACCTCTGCTATTCCCGCAGCAATGTCTTGCCACACATGCGGCAATTGAGAAACATAAACTGCATTTTCTCCGGCAATAACTTGAACTTGGGGAGCATCGAGAAGAAGCATAGATATAACCTCTGATGAAACATTTTTATTGAGGACTTTAATTCCTGCTTAAACAAGAACTAACCACTATAGTGATCCTCTGTTACTTTACCGCGAAAAACAATATATTGGGACAAATTGTAGAACAACATTACGGGTATCAGAAACCAAATAAAGATGAGCATGATAACCAAAGAACTAGGCTGTGCTGCTGCCTGATAGATGGTGATTTTCGTGGGAATAATGTAAGGAAATACAATTAATCGCACTCCCACAAATGTCAAGAAAAAAAGGAGAACTTTACCAACAAAAGGCGCTCTTTCTTCTTGCTGTTACAGACGTTTCAGCAGTTGCCAAATTAGTAAGGCTCCAAGGCAAGGAATGACAGCAAAGACATAGACTAATGGCTTATGAAATAAGTGAAATCTGGCTGTTTCATAAAATATCGGTGTCGTAATTGTGATTAAAATGGCACCAATAAGTGTTGTCCAAGCTGCAATTTTCGCAGTTCGGTAGTGAGTTGCTTGCAATTCCCTTGTTGTTTTCTCGCATCAGATAAGTTGAACCAATGAGGACCTATGCTTGAATTAAGGTTAAAGCGACTAGCACCGATTGCCAACTCAGCCAGTCCCAAGATGTACCAATGAAGTGACTTGTCTTATCAACCGTAATTCTTTTCAGTACAGTCCCAAGAGCAAATCCTTGACCGAGTGCTGCGATAAAGCTTCCAGTCCCAAAGGCAAAATTCCAATAGCATTTGTAGGGCTTTTGCTTATTTCAAAAATATATATTTAGCATAGCAATGTTTCTGGAAAACGATAATAATATAAGAAAAATATATGATTCAATTTTTAAGAGACGTTTGACAGTTTGTCTTTTGACAAAATGAACAACTTAGTTTATTCAAGCAACTGTTTTAATTTTTAGATCATTAAAGTAATAGGAGAAGATGTTGAATATGCTTTAGAGATTGGTTTAGCTAGTACAGTGCGGCGGAAATAAAGCAACCATTTTGAATTGCAAGACAGCCTCCAAGGTAAGCTTTTAAATTTTTAATTCTGTGCAGGGGTATTAGTCATAGTGACATTTGTATCCTTAGCATCACCTGTAGAATATAGATAATTAAAAGCACCATGCCGACAACGTAGACGGTTTGAAAACGCACCGCACCGCGTGAAATATGATGTCAATCGTGGGACTAATGTGAGCTAGAAAGTCCACTTCTGTCTAAGTAGAGGCGATCGCGCTTCACATGTACTGCGGTTTATGTATTAAAGACGAAGTGTTGCCAAATTCCCGTAAGGGACTTATGAAATAATTACAGAATAATCTATTTCAGCACTTGCCGACATTGCTATGGCTATCAAAACTGTACCTACTCAACCGTTTAACGACCAAAAACCTGGTACATCCGGGCTGCGAAAGAAGGTGACTGTCTTCCAGAAACCTCATTATTTAGAAAATTTTGTTCAGTCTATCTTTGACAGCTTACAAGGATATAAAGGGCAAACCCTGGTTGTGGGTGGCGATGGTCGCTACTACAATCGCCAAGCAATTCAAATCATTCTGAAAATGGCTGCTGCAAGTGGCTTTGGTCGGGTGATGGTTGGTCAGTTTGGTATTCTGTCCACCCCAGCAACCTCTTGTATTATTCGCAAGTACAATACCTTTGGTGGGATTATCCTATCTGCGAGTCATAATCCTGGTGGTCCAGATGGTGATTTTGGCATCAAATATAACATTAGCAATGGCGGACCGGCTCCGGAAAAGGTGACGGATGCTATTTATGCTTCAAGCCAATCCCTTAATAGCTACAAAATTCTTGAAGCTCCTGATGTTGATCTCGACAAATTGGGAGAGTCGAAGCTAGATAACATGGTGGTAGAAGTGATTGATTGCGTAGCGGACTACGCAGAACTTATGGAGTCACTGTTTGATTTTAACAGCATCCGTAAACTTCTGACGAACGGTCACTTCCGCATGTGTATGGACTCACTGCACGCCGTTACGGGTTCCTATGCCCATAATATTTTTGAGGAACGTTTGGGCGCACCAAAGAACACGGTTATTAATGGGACACCGTTAGAGGATTTTGGCGGTGGACATCCCGATCCAAACTTGGTTTATGCTCATCAACTGGTTGAAATCTTATTTGGGGAGAATGCACCTGATTTTGGTGCCGCTTCGGATGGGGATGGCGATCGCAACATGATTCTAGGTCGTCATTTCTTCGTGACTCCTAGCGATAGTCTAGCAATATTAGCTGCCAATGCTAAATTGGTTCCTGGTTATAGCTCAGGGCTTACAGGCATAGCACGTTCTATGCCTACAAGTCAAGCACCAGATCGGGTGGCGGCACAACTAGGTATTGAGTGTTATGAAACTCCCACAGGCTGGAAGTTCTTCGGGAATTTACTAGATGCTGATAAAGCAACTCTCTGTGGTGAAGAAAGCTTCGGTACGGGTTCCAACCATATCCGAGAAAAAGATGGACTGTGGGCAGTGTTGTTTTGGTTGAATATATTAGCAGTGCGACAACAGTCAGTTGAGGAGATTGTGAAAGAACACTGGCAAACTTATGGGCGCAACTACTACTCTCGCCATGACTATGAAGAAGTTGCAAGCGATCGCGCTAACACTTTGATCGAAAATCTGCGTTCCGCCATGCCAAGTTTAAAAGGCAAGCAGTTTGGTTCATCTCAGGTGGAGTACAGTGATGACTTTAGCTACACCGATCCTATTGATGGCAGCATCAGCCAGAAGCAGGGCGTAAGGATTGGCTTCACCGATGGTTCGCGGATTGTTTTCCGTCTATCCGGTACAGGCACTCAGGGTGCAACTGTCAGGATATATCTGGAAAGTTACGAACCCGATCCGGCAAAACACAACCTCGATCCCCAAGACGCTTTAGGAAATTTGATTGCGATCGCAGATGAGATTGCCCAAATTCATACCCTGACTGGAATGGAAAAACCAACCGTCATCACCTGATACATGTTGATGAAAAGGAGTCAGGAGTCAGAATGATTCTGTAGGGGCAGGTTTACCAGATAACTGACGAGCGCGATCACATCAATCGATCAAACCTGCCCCCACGAGTAGGGGCAGGTTTGTTCAGCCAGTATCTGGCATGGGAAGTTAACCAAATATTACGTTGCGATCGCTACCGTTTAACCAAAAGACTGAAAAATCCGGCAGCCTTGTTACTAAGAGCGCTAGTTCTAAGCCTCGAGATGTTGCAGGAATTACCGCTTCTCACCCAAGATTTTGGGTTAAAACGAGTTAATTTGAGGCGCGGTTTTTCACTTATGTTGCCGGATTTTTCGCGCTCTATTAGCCTAACCCCACTGGCATTGCCATCAGCTTTTCGTAAGGCCAAAGGACAGCCACTTGATCACCTATACTAGCTGCGTGTTTAGTTTTCGCGATCACCCTTGCGCTGCTCAATCGAATCCTAAGACAATGTTCATTGCTTGCTGGATTTGTTGCCAGTATTGATTTTCGAGTAAGCCAACTCTCTCGCGCAACCTTTGATAACTGATTGCACGTATCTGACCCACATCCACAAACCGATCTCTATCCAGTCCGTTCATCGGAGAAGCTGTCACATTGACTGCATAAGGAGCCCGCTTGCTGCCGGGTCGAAATGGCATGACAATTGTCACTTCTCCATACTGGTTCATAATGTCATTCTGAACGATTAGGCAGGAACGAGTCTTTTGCACCTCTCCCCCTACAGTTGGGTCCATTGCCACCCAGTAAATTTCTCCTCTACGATACAATAATTCACCCTTCGGCATCGTCTAGACCGTCTGTTACAACGCTATCCCAGATCTTGATTTCAGCTAGATACTCCATATCTGAGTAGTCTTCTTTAAGCGCTCTAATTAATTCAGCTTCAATAGTTCGCTTGCGCTCTGTTTCCAGTAGCTGGTTTAAATACTCACTACGGTTGCCATTAGCTTGCTCGTCAAGAAATACTACTAACTCCTCTTCCAGGGTTACAGCTATTTTTTGCTTCATATAAACTATAATTTAAGATGATATTTATAT
>JAQYWN010000145.1 GCA_029379265.1 Rhizonema sp. NSF051 | reverse complement strand
TTCTATATTCTACTATTCAGTAAATCTTGTAACAATCCGTAAACGCACCTTAAATATATAAAGTTATTTCGCTTTCCGGGGGAAGTCGGATGCGAAGAAAGACTTGACGCCACCGCCCGTTGTGCCATAGTTTACATATCTAATAATCCATATTGCTTTTGTAAATTAAATAATTTCATTCTGGCTTCACCAGCATTGTCAGCTAAATCGGCAAACTCGACGAACCTGAATAATTCCTTTCGCAGCAAATTGCGTTCAACTTCTAGAGTATTCCTATCTAAATCTGGTGGCAAGACAATCATGTCAAATATTGTGGCACGATCTTTACCAGGGTGAGGACGTAGAACTCGTCCACGTCGCTGGATAAACTGGCGGGGATTGGCAGAACTTGCTAAAATGACAGCAGTTTGAATTGCTGGGATATCGACTCCTTCATCTAAACAACGAATTGCCACCAAACCTTGCAATTCTCCACTTTCAAATTGACGGCGCAAAACTTCTCTTTCTTGTAAAGATGTTTGCGCAGTATATGTGCTGATTTTGTAACCTAGTTCTACTCCCAAAGTTTTGGCAACAGCTTTAAGCTGGTGCAAGTTAGAACGCTGTCCTACATCTGGTGAACCATCACTACAATAGAAAAGCGTATGAGTTGTTTCTCGACGAGTACTCATTAACTCACGCAAAGCTTTTAACTTATTTTCAGCCGCACCGATTAACCTTGCTCGCTGCATCAACAAAGGCTTCAAATCTTCATTATCTTCCAGGGAAGCTAATCCCGCATTTTCCCGTCCTCGAAACAGCAGCGCTCGTCCAATTTTTTGGGTTAATTTGGCGTAGGCAAGGCTTTCTGATTCTGTTAACTCTACTGGTATGGGATGATAAAGATAATGTACTAAAGCACCTTGAGTAATAGCATCTTTTAATGTAAATTCAGGCTGAAGAATATGACCAAAATAATCAAGCAACGATCTAGTTCCACCTTCGTCAAAATACCTTTCTGGTGTAGCTGACAAAGCTAGTCGCAATCCAATACGCCGGGGTAAACTTTCTTCTAATTTAGGTGATCCTAAGTTATGTGCTTCGTCTCCAATAATTAAAGTCTTCTCCGGAAAATATTTAAGTTGAGATTGGAACCCATCTCCAATTAAAGTAGAATTGGAAACAATGACTGTGAGAAACGATTGAGAACCGGAACGCACGTTGTACAGTTGGGTAGAAAGTTGGTTCTGCCAAGTGTGCAAATTCTCGAAGGCTAAGATAGGTTGCAAGTTAAATTTTTCGCATTCTCTTGCCCATTGGGTAACGAGATGGCGGTAGGGACACACTACCAGCAACATTTGTAAGTCAATTTGCTTGTAGAGTTCGCAAACGACGGAGAGTGCTGTGATTGTCTTTCCACTACCAGTCGCCATTTTCAGCGTACCTCTGCCATTGTTGGCAAACCAGTTATTGACGGCTTGTCGCTGATATGCGCGCAGTTGCAAAGAGATTGGCATTCTTGGGCATCCTGGTAATGGTTGGTGATGATAACTGCCCTTACTTTCACAGGAGAGTGGTAATTTAAGATGAAAACTGGGGTATTGCTTTGCAGAATTCTGGGTTATATACATAGAATTGCAATTATTTAAGGAAAGTGAGGAATGGGAAGTGAGGATTTGTGAGTCGCTAGTGGATAGTTATTCTTTTAGACAACTCACAACTCCTCATTTCCCAAGAGAAGAATACCTAATTTAATTAACCGCTCCCTCGCTGTAAACGCTCTTGTAAGTCAAAAAGAAAATAGGTAATCTTACATCGGCAAGAAAGTCACAACTCACAATCCTATTCTTGTATGGGCGGTTTTGACATGCGGGTTGGCTATACCCAGATGTTATCTATAATTAAACCCGCGACACACTTCCGATATGTCAGTTGTAACTTCGCCAAACTGCAACAAGGGAACCTTGCACCTGTACTTGAATGGCGTTTACTTCAATTGGGTTGTACTTGGGATTTGCAGGTTTGAGAGTGATGCGATCGCCTTGTCGATAAAACCGCTTCAATGTGGTACCATGACCATCCACTCTCGCGGCGACTATGGTACCATTTCTCAAGTGATTTGGTTCTAAAACCGGGCGGAGAAATACCAAATCTCCATCAGCGATCAAATCTTCAATCATGCTATCGCCTGTCACCTGCAAAGCATAGGTTTGAGGAGGTAAAGACAAATCAGAAAAGTCGAGTTGTTCTACAGCATCACTGAATGGTTCTATTAAACCACCAGCCGCGATCATGCCTAAAATTGGCACACCTTGCTTTATAGTTCGCAAAATCCGAATTGTCCTTGCCTTCCCTTCATTCCATTCAATGTACCCCTTAGTCCGTAGATGTTCTAATCGACTTTGGATTGGTGCTGGTGACTTCAAGTTCATCGCCAACATCATCTGCCGAATTGAAGGTGAGTGCTGGTGCAATCTGATGTATTCCGCCAGCCATTCATACAATTCTCGTTGAGCTTCTGTTAAAATCTCCATAAATTTGTAAGGAGTTAAATACAAAGGTTCCTAGAACATTAGTACTACAAAAAACTCACTTACGCACTATATATTTTGGATTTTTGACACTCTCTGCCCTAAAGGCTCAGAAATTCTTAAAACTTTTCAGTCTTCTTAATATCCTTATGGCTAGGTTGACGTAAGAGGCATACTGCGGAGTGAGTGCGCATTCGGAAAGAAAAATGACGAACAGCCCTGACGCTCGGAGCGCAGCGTCTCCCTTGTCTTCTCCCAAGGGAGATCGCGCCCCGCAGTCCCCTAGTAGCGGGAAACCCTCCTGAGCGTCCTATCTCACCGTTCGCCGCTACGAATATGGTCTATTTACGTAAAGCTTGCGGGCAAGAAACTTATCTAGAGCAGACTTTACCTGAAAATTGCTGTAATGTAAACACTTTGGCTTGGATACCATTGGATCAGAAAACTTTGCTTCCAACTGTACCTGACTATAGACCCTCATCATAAAATCCCAGCCTAGACCCCTTAAATGCTTCTCGTACTCGTTTTGCTGAAGTAAGCTTTCAAAGCTATGCTGAAAAGTAACGTAGTAATTACAAGAAGTGTAAAAATGGAAACTACAATCGACAGACAAGAACTAATAAAACTGATTTATGCTCATCTAGATATAGCTCCTGAAAGTACTTTAGAAGAAGTTTTAGAACTTCTAGAAGACGAAAAAGACCTTAGAGACTATGACCAGGGGACAGAAGATATCAGAATAAATGGGACGGTTTCTTGGGAAGAAATTAAAAAAGAAATGAAAAAGCACGTTGCGTGAGTTACAAAGTATAATTTTCCAAAGCTGCGTTGAAACAATTTAAAAAGTTATCCGAAAACCTTCAGGAGCGCATACAAATCAAAATTGATGAGTTAGCCACTGAACCGCGCCCAGACAAAGTGAAAAAGCTAAAAGATAGAGAAAATGCATATCGAATTAAAGTAAGTGCATATCGAATTTTATACAAGATTCAAGACGATATCCTATTGATAACTGTCATAAAAATAGGGCATCGTCAGGATGTGTATAAAGATGAAAGTTAAAAGCTTGTACCAATAGCATAAATTATTACTACGGCACTGGTGGCGGCAATTGTCTTCAGTAGTAAGCAAGTCAGCGTAAAAAATTCAAGGTTTTTAGTAAGCGCTTACTACGAAATAACTTATGAGCTTTACGTTTCTTTACATAGTTTTGTTGATTCGCGCTGACTGACTTAATATTCACAGCAAGAAACAATAGGATCTGAAACAATTTCTTGTAACTGTAGCTCTTTTGAGCCCAATAAATCTTTCCAATCCTTCGCTAACTTTTCTGCCTTTGCTAAATTCTCTGTACAAGAAATCACTCTGCCCCTAAAATACTCGCTAGCAAAGCCTTTTGGACGTGCAAACGATTTTCTGCCTGATCCCAAACTCTTGACTGAGAACCTTCTATAACCTCATCCGTAATTTCTTCTCCCCGATGGGCGGGTAAGCAATGTAAAACAATTGCCTCTGCATTGGCAAGGCTTAATAGCTGCTCATTAATTTGATAAGGTTGGAAAATAGGCATTCGGTCGTTCGCTTCCGCTTCTTGACCCATACTCGCCCAAACATCAGTGTAAAGTACATGAACACCTTTTGTTGCTGCTTCAGGGTCATTAGTGAGGATGATTTCAGTTTTGTTGCCTGCTGCATAGCGTGCTTTTTCGACGACTGCTGCATTTGGTTCATAACCGATGGGTGTGGCAACTCGAACATTCATTCCTACCAACGCACAGCCTAGCATCAGGGAATTTGCGACATTATTACCATCACCCAAATAGGTCAATGTTAAACCAGCGCATGTGCCAAAGCATTCTTGAATTGTCATTAAATCAGCCAATACCTGACAAGGATGCTCTAAATCGGTGAGAGCATTAACGACAGGAATCTTGGCATATTTGGCAAAAGTTTCCAACTCCTGCTGTGCAAAAGTGCGAATTGCCAAAATATCTAAATATCGTTCTAGAACCCTTGCTGTATCTTGGATGGGTTCCCCGCGACTCACTTGAGTCACATTGGGATTGAGATCAATAACTTGTCCGCCCAGTTGGTACATCGCGACAGTAAAACTCACTCGTGTCCGAGTTGAAGCCTTGGAGAACAGTAGCCCCAATACTTTATTGCACCGCAACTTCAACCGTTGTGATTTTAGTTGAGTTGCCATTTGCAGGAGTTCTTGAATTTCCGTTGGACTTAGATCCGCCAGACTTAATAAATCTCGTCCGCTCAACGCTGTCATAAGGAGTGCTCTGTGAAGAACAATTCTGTCTTTCCGTTGCTGCACCAGGCGTGCCAAAATCACTGTATTAAAACTGTACCAGATATTTTTCTTTTTCTCTAGCCTATAGTTAAATACCGTTTTGGTTAATTTATCTTCCCCGATCGCAGAAAAACTTTTCAGAAATTGCATAAAAGGGCTTGCTTATGGTATTATGATGATGTAATATAGTGCCTTGAAACAACATTTTGGTTGTTTACGTAAGAAGTGCGCCAGCATAGCACAGTGGTAGTGCATCCGACTTGTAATCGGAAGGTCGTCAGTTCAATCCTGACTGCTGGCTTTGAGATTTATCCATCAATAGATTTGTCGCTTGCCGAATTATTTGTCCGCGTTGGGTGGTTCGTGTATTGTTACACAGATCAAAGGCAGAAGCTCACCAGTTAAAAAGAGGAAATTTCTTGATTGTACCCTTTTAACGTCCTTCTAGGGGTGGGAAGAAGCAGAGGCGGATAGGGGCAGAAGAACTTGTATCGGTAATTATACACAAATTCTGGATTAATACCAATGCGATCAGGTTTATGGCGTAGATGTTTGCTTAGGTATTTGGTAATATTTAACGAAGCCACAGCGGGGTCAACCGACAAGATTACCCCAACAGTTGGGATACATCATTATGGAATTTTAAAGCAACTTAGGTTGCCACTTCCACCTAAACCAGAACAAGAACTGATAACCTAATAGCATTAAATCATCTGAATAACAAAGTATTTACCACTCTTAATAACCAAATTAATCCATGCCTACGCCGATTTATCACATCACCCATATTGATAACTTGTCATCAATATAAGTTAATTAGTACATTTGTACCTTATAAGCAGTACTGGGAAATGATTGAGTTTAAGCAAGGCAACTTGTTGGAAGAAAATGCCGAAGCTCTAGTAAACACTGTTAATTGTGTCGGTGTCTAGCAGCACTTAATACCCGCAGCGATAGACTAGAGCGCAAGCGGCAAAAGGTTAATTTAGTACGGAGATTGTACGAAAAAGGGTTTTCTGAGAAAGAGGTTCTTAATTTGTTGGCTTTCCTGGATTGGATGCTTACATTACCATTAAATTTAGAGCAAGAGTTTCGACGGGAAGTAGAACAACTGGAGGCAGAACAACGTATGAAATATGTGACTAGCTTTGAACGTAGTGGTATTGAAAAAGGTAGGCAGGAAGAAGCCTTATCGTTGATAACACGTCAACTCAATCGGCGTTTGAGTGGCGAAATTGAGCATACGCTGGTTGAGCGCCTTCAGGGATTGTCGGTTGAGGAATTGGAGGCATTGGGTGAGGCATTGTTGGATTTTACCTCGGTTGCGGATTTGACTAGCTGGTTGGAAGGACATTTTTAGAGAATAAGATTGCAATCTGCTTCTGGTAAACAAAAAGTAAAATTAAACGGCGTTGCATAGTGCAAAGTTCTATGAGAGTACAGTTTATTCTGAGTGACTATGTTGGGCGAAAGCTAGCACAGGCGGTTTATGACAAACTAGAGGATGGTACATTTGCAGGTAAAATTCCGCCTTGTACGGGAGTTATCGGTTTTGGTGTCAGCCTGTCTGAGTGTGAAGATGAGTTACGCTCAATGCTTGAAGATTGGATTTTACTGGAGTTGAAACTGGGGCATTCTCTACCAATTATTGATAATATTGATCTTAATAAGGAGCCGAACCTTGAGCCGATGGATACCATCTAAGCGCCGGAAGTTTGTACAAAAATTACGACAGCTTGGTTTTGATGGTCCATATTCAAAGCTCTAGGCATCAATTTATGATATAGATGCAACATTGCCTCACTATTCCTTCTAAGAATGAGTATTCTGTACCACAGCTACGAGTGATGATTCCTTGAAGTTGAGATTATTTTACAACGGGAACTGACTTTAGAGGAATGGAATAGCCTTTAAGCAAACTTAGGATAATTTTTCCTCTAACGGACGAATAATTGGAGGTGTGGGTGGTTTTAGTTGGAAGATGGCGGAAAGTGCTTTTTCTAAAGTTTCTGCCATGACAATACGATTTTCATAGGCAACAATGACTCTAGCTAAGGTTGGCAAACTATTTTTTTCTGCTTCCAAGTACAATGGTTCGACGTAGAGAAGCGATCGCTCTATGGGAATCACCAAAAGATTTCCTTGAATAACCCGCGAACCTTGGCGATTCCATAGAGACATCTGCTGGGAAATGACGGGATCTTGATTGATCAATGCTTCGATTTGTTCGGTTCCGTAGACTAACTGCTGCTTGGGAAAATCGTACAGTAACAACTTACCGTATTCTTGCCCATCGGAACGCGCTGCCAACCAAGCAATTAAGTTTGGGCGTTGGGTTGGCGTAAACGGCAGCAGCAAAACAAACTCTTCTGTCTGAGCGGTGGGCAACTTCATAATCAGGTAGTAAGGTTCGACTGGGCGCACATCCCTGCCATAAATTTCTGTGGGTATCTGCCACAAGTCTTCCCGGTTGTAAAATACCTGCGGATCTTTCATGTGATATGTCAGCAAGCTTTCGGATTGAATCCGGAAAAAGTCTACTGGATACCGGATATGACTGCGGAGAGTCACTGGCATCGCGTCTAGGGGTTTGAATAAATTGGGGAAGATCGCTTTGAAAGTGGAGATAATTGGATCTTGGGGATCGGCAACGTAGAAATTAACTCTGCCATTGTAGGCATCAATGACGACTTTGACTGAGTTGCGAATGTAATTGAATTGGTTTTTTCCCGGATCGGAATAGGGATAGCGATCGCTAGTCGTATAAGCGTCGAGTATCCAGTAAAGATAAGTCGAGTCGCCTTTGAGGTTGTCTCCTCCCGCATCCGCAGCTACCAAATAGGGATCGCTGTCGTAGCGTAAAAAAGGAGCAACAGCCTGCACCCGTTCCCGAATATCTCGCCGAAAAAGCAACTTAGTGCGTGGTGTAAAATCTTGAGTTAGCAGCATCTGCCAATCTTTGAGATACTGAGCAAACAGCAAGCGCTGCCATAAAGCACCAATATCAAGTCCACCACGTCCATCGTAAACTTTATATACGTTATCGTTACCGCTAGGATAATCCAACTCTTGAGTTTTTGTCTCAGTAATGACATAAGTGTCAGTATTTTCACCATAATAAATGCGCGGTTGACCAATGGGAACACTTGCCCGCACTGCTGGTGTCGATATCTGCAATGAAGCGTCGTCACCCGTACCCTCCACTGCAATATCTTTAACGTAGTAATAAGGTAATCCACCCGGAGCAACAATATTCACTGGACTAAGGGTAAAGCCGTAGCCGTGAGTATAAATCAGATGTTTATTTACCCAGGTTTTAGCTGCTTGGGGGAGGGTGCTATAGTTGATTTCTCTGGCGGCAATAATCGTTTGTTGTTTTTTACTTTCCTTCTCCCCTTCTGCTTTCAAGGTGTAGCGGTCTATATCAGCATCGGGAAACTTATAATAAGGTCGGATTTGTTGCAGTTGACGATTGGTTTCTAAGAGGGGATTTTTATCCCACACACGAATATTGCGAATTGTCAAGTCATTTTCTTGTAATTGTAAAGCATCAAGCTCACCTTGTGGAGCGAAGGTTTGCGCCTCGATCTGATTTAAGTTAAATGCTTGTCGCGTCAGGGCAATAGTACGCTCAATGTAGAGGCGTTCCCGAGTTAGCTCGTTTGGTTGTACAATAAAGCGTTGTACTGCTGTCGGCAAGATGTTCCCCGAAACCGCAGCTACTATCAAGAACAATCCGAGTACATAAAAGAGATGGAGTGGGTAGGGAAGTGGTTCAAAGCTTGCTTTGACAGTCTTGGATACAACAATCTTTCTGCTAGGCAAGTAAACTGCGATCGCCACTGCTAAAAGACTCAGCCCAGTATAAATTGGCAACTGTACGTGAACAGCAGTGTAGCTAGCGCCATAGTTCACAGTCAAAGTGGAATACAAAAGTTGATAGCGCAGCAACCAACAGTGCAAAGCGATCGCCAACATCAGTAAGCTTCCCAAACCGCTTAAGTGCAGTCGCTGCGCCTGAGAAAATCCCGGAAACCTCCCCTCACTGAGACTGTTTGCCGAACGCAGATAAATGAATCCCACGGCGACAAGGTTGTAGAGACACAATCCCAGAAACCAAAAATCCAACAGTTCCCAAAATGGTAGGGAGAAGACATAAAAGCCAATATCTCGGTTGAAGAGTGGCTCGCTGTGCTGAAAACTGGTAGGATGGAAATACTGTAAAACTTGCTCCCAGTGTACCGACAGCAGAAAACCCAAAAGCACACTTAACAGCAGTGCGATCACCCTTAAGCAAAACTGATAATTGATTATTATCACCAGACTCAATCCCAACGACAATCCCAACTGCACAATAGAAATGGAAAGCGGCTGTAACTGAAAAGGCAGTCGTAAAGATATGCTCGGCAGTGTGATGTTCGGATACCAAAAGTTTAAAGCTGTCTGAGCATAATAAGTCGGTACTAATCCCGCCAGCAGACTTAATCCCAACAAAACTGGTAGTAAAAAACGCAAGGAGAGCAGAGACGCTCCTTGGCGCGTCTGAGTGAATGACGATCCCGACAGAGGCGAGGTTGTCTGGATAGAATGCTGTAGGCGAGAAGCTATAGCTAAATTGCCCAATAAAAAACTAGCCGAGGTGAAGAAGGCGATCGCCCATAAACCCAGTTGCGTTTCCAAACGCAATAGAAATTCCGGTAAATATCCAACTTCTCTAAACCATAGAACTTCTGCTGCTAGGTGCGAGGCTAAATCAAACAACAGCCACAACCCAAACAGCAGAACAATGAATCTGTAAAATTTTTTGAAAGACTTATTAACCATAGCTGTATCAGCGCATCGCTGAGATGGGAAGGACGTTTCTTTCTCAGACTTCAATTCATATATAGTACATAAGTCATAGTACAGAAGTCATAGTGACTTACTATTTTAGAGGCTAAAGGTCATACTACAAAATCTCCAAATTGTCTCATTAGATAGATTCAGATACAAAACGGATCATTCAAAATAAACACATTAAGATTATTAATTCAACTCAAGCTTTGAACGCTCAATAAAGCGATATTACAGAGCTTTTGATACTCCTACCTAATAAAATTGACGATGAAAAGCTATCTGAAATCTCGACTTCTTAGGCATGTTGTTGCCTCTATAATATTAATGAGTTCGGTAACAGCATACAGTTCATTAGCTGCACAGAGTAAACCCACACAAAAAGTTGCTTACGGAGATAATTACGGTCAGTTAAGCAATCAAGGTAAATCACGCACCTACTATCTTTACACCCCAAAGTCTTATAATCCACAGAGTCCTACGCCATTGGTCATAGCATTTCATGGTGATAATGGCAGTGGTCATTCAATGAGTGATGTTTCTCGCTTCAATGATTTGGCAGAGCAAAAGGGATTTATCGTTGTTTATCCAGATGGCATAGATCATACATGGAATACGGGTGGGAATTCTCAAACATCTGTGAATGATGTTTCTTTTGTCAGTGCATTAATTGATCGCATTCAGGAAACCACAAACATTGACAGCCGGAAAATCTATGTCACTGGTTTTTCTAGAGGGGCAATACTGGCTCAAACTCTGGCTTGTCAGATGCCTAATAAAATTGCGGCTTTCGCATCAGTTGCCGGATCGCTTCCAGTACAACTCCAATCGAGTTGCCAACCTCCGACTCCTGTATCAATGCTAATGATCAATGGTACAAAAGATCAAGAAGTTCATTATCAGGGGGATAACAAAAGTCAACCAGACGCTCTGGCTTCTATCCCAGATACAGTGAACTTTTGGCGATCGCACGACCAATGTACATCACCTGCTCAAAACTCACAACTGCCTAATTCTAATTCCGGTGATTTATCTGTAAAAACCTCTCAATATTCTGGTTGTAGTCGCGGAGCAGAGGTTGTGCAAGCATCTGTCGTAGACGGCGGACATTTCTGGCCTGGTGGTGCTTCTGATGATAAGAACTTAAAAGAGGTTAATGCTCAACTTGGTTTTAATGCAACTCAGACAATTTGGGACTTTTTCCAACGCCACACTCTATCCTAAGTTTGTCAAAATAATTCAAAATTACCGGTATAAAAAATTAAAGACCACAAGAATGAATTCGGTGGCTGATAAAAATTGATATGAAACTTTTTTATATTTGACCTGTTTAAATAGTCTCATAGATCGGCACTTGAGTGCGATCGCCATTATTAATTGGTTGCTGACTTTCTCTCTCATCTTCAAAGCAAGAGACGCATTACAATCTGCAGCTCATGTCCGTTGAATCACCCATACGGAAAAGAACTCCCTCCCCCGAGCTCACAAGGGTAGGTTTTTTACATGTAGGTAAGACGCTCGTTGACGTGGGGGAAAAGTAGACCAGTCAGAAGATGAAAATCTATGTATATATACTGCTTTTTTTATCTGTTTCGGGTAAAAAAGCTGCAAGGTCTACTTTCCTTCCTTGTCCTCCAAGTCAAGCCTTCACCCAATTGTAAAAAACCTACACCTGTGAGCCTCCCCCGAGTCCCCCAAAGAGCGAGAACGCTTTTCGGGGAGGGGAGACATTCCGGAATTAAGGTTAATTTACCGAATCTGAGATTAGGAGATGTCCAAATGGAAAAAGTTGATTTGTGAAACTAAATTCTGATGATTGCTTTTTGTGAGCTGACAGCGATCGCAAAATCTACGCATCTAACTTTTTTCAAGGTTGTTTTTGTCTAGTTAGTCATATGACTCGTGGGCTGCAAATAACTCACGACTTATCTTAGGAGGAAACTTATGAACGGAACATTTCCGGGTAATCGACAACAAACCGCTCTGATTACTGGCGCATCTGGCGGAATTGGCTATGAATTGGCTAAATTATTTGCCCAAGATCGTTACAATTTGGTCTTAGTTGCCAGAAGCGGACAAAAGCTCGCTGAAATTGCAGATGACTTCAAACAAAAATTTGGTATTGCAGTCAAGGTGATAGCCAAGGATTTATCGATACCAACAGCTGCAGAGGAAATTTTCCAACAGCTACAACTTGAAGCTATCAAGGTTGATGTACTGGTCAACAATGCTGGCTTTGGTACCTATGGATTTTTTCACGAAATTGACATGGCACCTGAACTACAAATGATGCAGGTGAATATGGTGTGTCTCACCCATTTAACTAAGCTCTTCCTCAAAGACATGGTTAAGCAAGGCAATGGCCGAATATTAAACGTTGCCTCGACTGCTGCCTTTCAACCAGGACCTCTAATGGCAGTTTATTTTGCTACTAAAGCCTACGTGTTATCATTTTCCGAAGCGATCGCCAATGAATTAGAGGGTACAGGTGTCACAGTGACTGCTCTTTGTCCTGGGCCAACAGAATCTGGTTTTCAACAAAGAGCCGCGATACAAGACTCAAAACTGGTTAGTGGTCAAAAGATTATGGATGGAGAAACTGTAGCCAAGATTGGTTATCGCGCCTTATTAGAAGGCAAAAGTGTTGTTATTCCCGGTGTGAAAAATAAGCTCCTAGCTGAAAGTGTCAGATTTACACCCAGAAAGCTGGTGACAAAGTTAGTCAGAAATCTACAGGAAAGCAAAGATTAGCTAGGGCGGAAGCGCTGAAATTTAGGTCTTCGGCTTGTACAGTTCTCACCTGCCAAGCCGACATCGCATCAAAATACGTGTCATTTACTGCATTCCAGGTCTGAAAACCTTTATCCTATCTTGGTTTAATAATTTGCCACACCAAAACAAGTTATGTTCGTTAATGAGAAATCAAGGTTTTTGAAGCCTGGAATGCATTTGTATATGTTTGTTATAGAATCT